>DASZXJ010000001.1:0-12621 GCA_035545895.1 Tepidisphaeraceae bacterium
CGGGTATTCTCCAGCCTGACAATACCTGCCAAACGTCCGCATTTTTCGCGAATTTAAAGCGAAACTGCAGCCTTGGCCTTCAATGCAGGCGAACGAATGCAAAGGCCGCAGCACCGGCGAAATTGCTTGATTTGATTGGTCTGTCCTATAGCATCCGTTTCATGGCCAAGGTTCGGATCAAATTTTGCGGCATGACGCGGGTGGAGGATGCGCTGGCGGCTGCCGAAATCGGTGCTGACGCAATCGGCATGGTATTGCACGCCAACTCCCCGCGAAAGATCGATCTCGAAACAGCCAAGCAGATATTGCTTGCGCTTCCGCCGTTCGTCACGCCGGTGGGGCTTTTCGTCAATGCCTCGGCCATGACGATGATCCAGATCATTGAGGAGCTTGGAATTCGTCATGTGCAATTGCATGGCGACGAGCCGCCCGTCGCGGCTGAGTCGCTGTCGCGATCGGTCGTTATCAAGGCCGTTCGCGTGAGTCCCAAGACGTTGAAAGATGATCTGAAAACCTGGCGCGCCGTGAAGAATCTGCGGGGCGTGCTGCTTGAAACCGCGAACACCAAACAACCCGGCGGCAGTGGAGTGGTCAACGATTGGGAAACCATTCGCCAGCATCAACTGGCCGGTGATTTTGACGGCCTGCCGATCATCGCGGCGGGGGGGCTTGCTTCCGAAAACGTCGGCGACGTCGTGCGATTGCTCAAACCCTGGGCGGTTGATGTCAGCAGCGGAATTGAGAGCGGGCCGGGCATCAAATCCCGCGAGAAAATGGATCAGTTTGTGCAGCAGGTTCGAAATGCCGAACTTTCCATCGCATCGTAAAATTCAGGCGATTCGCTGATGTTGCTGGGGGCTGGCGTACATATCATTTCCCCCAACGAATCGGTAAAATCAGCCGCCAACTTCTCGGAGAAACCAACCATGTCTGAACAGAATTTCCTCGCCTTCGACCTCGGCGCCGAAAGCGGCCGAGCAGTCCTCGGAAAACTCAATGACGGCAAACTGACCCTCGATGAAAAACACCGCTTTGCCAATCCCAACGGCCGAATGAACGGACACCTGCACTGGAACCTCCTGCAGCAATGGGAGGAACTGAAAACCGGCTTGCGCAAGGCGGGCACGAAACTCGACGGCATTGGCGTGGATACGTGGGGCGTCGATTTCGGATTGATCGGCAAGGGCGGAGAAATCCTTGGCAATCCGTACATGTACCGTGATTCGCGTACGGATGGCATGATGGATGCTGTCTTCAAAATTGTCCCGAAAAATGAAGTCTTCGAACAGACCGGCATTCAGTTCATGCAATTGAATTCGCTGTTTCAGATATTCGCGATGGCGCAAGCGAAATCCGTGTCGCTGGCGAATGCTGAAACACTTTTGTTCATGCCCGACTTGTTCAACTATCTCTTTACCGGCGTTCGCAAAGCCGAGTTCTCGATCACGACAACCAGCCAGATGTACGACCCGTGCAAGAAACGCTGGGCAACGGAAATGCTCGAAAAACTGGGGATTCCAACCAAGCTGCTGCCCGAGATCATTCCATCCGGCACGGTGATTTCTCAGCTGAGCAGGGAAGTGGCGGACGAATGTAAAGTAGACGCGATGCCGGTGATTGCCCCGGCGTGTCACGACACCGGCAGCGCCGTGGCAGCCGTGCCGGCCGAGGGGGACGGCTGGTGCTACATCAGTTCCGGCACGTGGTCGCTGATGGGTGTCGAACTTACCGAACCCGTCATCAACGAAAAATCTTTGAAATACAACTACACCAACGAAGGCGGTGTGGGCGGGACTATTCGATTCCTTAAAAACATCATGGGCTTGTGGCTGGTGCAGGAATGCAGGCGGCAGTTCGTCAAAGACGGTTATGATCATTCCTACGCCGAATTAACCCAGATGGCCGAGCGCGCCAGTGCATTTGGCGCGCTCATCGACCCGGACCACGGGCCATTCCTTTCGCCCGGCGAAATGCCCGCAAAGATCGAGGCATTCTGCCGAGCCACCAAGCAGAGGCCCCCGGTCGATCGAGGACAATTCATCCGTACCTGCTTGGAAAGTCTGGCGCTGACGTATCGCCGAACGCTCGAAGGGCTTGAAGATATTCTCGGTAAGAAGATCACAACGATCCATATTGTTGGGGGTGGTTGCAACAATCTGCTGCTCAACCAGATGACCGCCGACGCGTGTGGCCGAACGGTCATCACCGGGCCCGTGGAAGGCACGGCCATCGGCAATATCCTCGTCCAGGCAATGGCGGTCGGGAAAGTAAAATCGCTGAACGAAGCAAGAACCATCGTGCGAAACAGCTTCGACGTGAAAATCTATAAGCCGCGTGATAGTTCGAAGTGGGAGTCTGCTTATTCCAGATTCCGAGAAATCGTCGGCAAGGAATGATTTCCCTGTTTCCGATTCCTCTCCCTGTGAGAGAGGTTAGGATGAGGGGCGTTATAGGAATATGGATCCCGCTTGCGGCTTAGCGCGACCGTGTTTTTGACAGTCGCGCTCAGCCGCAAGCGGGTAGTGGGTCAGCCTGAGATTGATTCATTTTAGCCCCGCCGCTTGCGGCGGGTTTGGCGCTCGAAAACCCGCCGCAAGCGGCGGGACTAAATGGCGTTGCTCTTATTCTCTCTCCCTTGAGGAAGTCAGATGAACATTGATTGCCATGTTCACATTTCCGCTTTTTCGCCGGGCATGGATTCATGTCAGCCCGACTTCTTCTTAACTGTGCCGGTCAAAATGAACGATCAGATGGATCGGATGTTTCTTCATCGCCGCTCACGATGATTAGTTGCACATTCAGAGTGATCGCCAGCAACAGCGCTTGCTGGCGGGGCACGTTGGTCGGGGGGCATTCGATATCCTCGTTATCGCAAAGCACTTCCAGGTGCGATTCCTTCGACGATTCGCCTTCGTCCAAAGTAAGACGGACAGCGTGCACATCACTGAACGGAATTCCTCGCGAGAATCGAATTCTACCCATGCCGGTCCGGAGTTGGATGCGTCTTTGCTGTGGCAGGACCGTCATTTCATAGCGGACGAAATAGGACACAGATGAAACAACGGCAAAAACGATGGCGAGCATGAAGCTGACATACCCTTCAAGCCGGCCATGGTAAAACGCGGGAATCGAAATCGAAAAATGGAGAAAACTGAGAACGGCAAAGAAAATGGCCGCAGTCCAATTGGGAGGTGTTTTAAGCGAAATGTCACGTGGCGGCGCGTAGGTGGCAACAGCCTCACGGATCATAAAACTTTCTCCCAGACGCCGATTCGCTCCACTCACAACTTTAGGGCCAAATTCACCTTTCTTGCAATCGAAAAATCGACAATTCGAACTGACGAGCAATCGATCTGATTATCTTGGCAAGTTGGATAGCTCTTCCTCGATGGCGCTCATCAAAGGCCGGAGAGTTTTCTCGGAAAAATCGAAATTAATGCCCGCAGCGGCAAATAGCTGGGGCAACGGTCGAGTGCCCCCCAGTTTCAGGCCGGCAGAGTAATTATTCAACGCCCGCTGGGTATCCTGTTGGGCTTTAGTCCAAAGTTGAAGCGCCCCCAACTGGGCGATGCCGTATTCAACGTAATAGAAGGGCACGTGAAACAGGTGAAGTTGCCGCTGCCAGAGCGATGCTCGCACGTCCTCAAATCCGCTCCAATCGAGTTTGCCGGCAAAACGATCCATCAGGCCGAGCCATTGTTTTGTTCGCTGATCTCGCGAATGTCCGGGGTTGGTATATAGCCAGTGTTGGAAGGAGTCGATCATCGCAATCCATGGGAATATCCGAATGATCCCTTCCAGATGCACTCGCTTGGCGCGGGCATGGTCGGACTGGTTGTAAAACACATCCAAATGTTCGGCCCCGAACAATTCCATGGCCATGCTAGCGACTTCGCAGAATTCCATGGGCGCATGTCGCAGAAAAACCAGCGGTTCATCCCGCGCCGCCAGCGCATGAAACGCGTGCCCGCCTTCATGAAGCAGGGTTTCGACATCGCGCTGAACCCCGGCAGCGTTCATGAAAATGAATGGCTCGCGCACTTCGTTCAGGGTCGATTGATACCCTCCCGGTTGTTTACCCTTTCGGCTGCCCAGATCGAGGTTGTTGTTTCTGCGCAGCGAATCGAAATCGTCCGCCAATCGCGGAGAAAGTCTTTTGAAAATCTCATATGACTTGGCAACAAATCCTTCGATATCAGTATCGGGAAAAGGCCTCAGAGGCGGGCGGCTTTTTGGATCGACCGCGCCATCCCAAGGCCGAAGTTTGGATAGTCCAAGGTCGGCGGCGCGCTGGCGATCCAGTTCGTCCACGAGCGGCACAACAGTTTTTTCAATCGCATCGGCAAAGCGAAGGCAATCATCCGGAGTGTAATCAAATCGCTTGAACGCCTTCCACATATAGGCGCGAAAATCGCTCATGCCGGCGTTGGCCGCGATTTTCTGCCGCAGGGGCATGAGATCGTCGAAAATCTGCTCGATCTTTTCGCGATCTTGCAGCCGGCGTTTTGCAGTTAACGTCCAAGCCTCTTCGCGCGTTGGCCGATCGGGCTCTTCGATAAATCGGCTGGCTTGCTGCAGCGTGTATTCCTTGCCTCGGAAGTTCACCATCATCGCGCCGCAGAGCTTGTCGTAATCATTGACGACCTTGGTCACCTGTGTTTCAAGGGCAACATTTTCTTCGCGGAAAATCTCGACATCGGCTCGCCACTGACGCTTGAGAATCTCATACCGCTGGCCAGTCAAAGCGGCTTGGTGAGGAGAATCCAGAAACTTTTTCTGGAGCGCAAAATAGACCAGCTTGAACTTCGGCTCGATCTCTTCCACGAAATGCATGAAGGCTTTTTCAATTTCCTTGTCATCGGTATGACAGCTTTTATCGATATACCGGCGGCTGCCGTATTCATCGATGACGCTGTTGAATTCGGAGAAATCGAGCAGCCATTTTTCCAATTCGACCGGTGAATTGATTGGTCGATCGATCAGCTTTTTGCAAAGCGGTTCGATCTGATTCCAATCAGCAGCGTTCAAATCTTGCGGGACGAAATTACGCTTCGGCGGAGTGGTCGCGGGCATCGGTATTTTCCTTTAACAGATTTAGCCACAGAGAACACAGAGTAAAATGCAATTTCCATTTCCTACTCTGTGCCCTCTGTGTACTCTGTGGCTTGTTTGATGACAAGAGAGATGAACCAGCAGGTGAAACAATCTGGCATTGAGCTTCGCGGCGTCGGCGTTCGTCGCGGCGAACAGTGGATTTTGCGCGATATCAATTGGACCGTACCCGCTGGCAGTTGCTGCGCGATCCTTGGACCCAACGGCAGCGGCAAGAGCACGCTCGCCCGGATTCTTTGCGGCTATATCTGGCCGACCGCCGGAGAGGTTGTGATCGATGGCCATCGTTTTGGCGAGACGGACCTGAACGAGCTGCGACATTCGATCCGCCTGGTGCAACCTGCCGGACCTTACGATGTCGATTCAGAACTGTCCGCCAGAGAGGTCGTGTTAACGGGATTGTTTGGAACCATCGGCTTATTCGACAAGACTTCGACGCATGACGAAGAACGGGCCGTCGAATTACTGGGTAAGGTGGGATTGTCGAAAGTGGCTGACCATCGCTATTCGACGCTTAGCAGCGGCGAGAGAATGCGCGCGTTAATCGCTCGGGCGCTGATTCTCAAGCCTCGATTGCTTCTTCTGGACGAGCCGACCAATGGGCTGGATTTGCTGGCACGCGAGCAGGTGCTCGCGACCGTTCAGTCATTGATGGTCGAAGATAAGAATGCGCCCACCACGGTTTTTGTGACCCATCACGTTGAAGAACTCGGTCCGGCGGTGGGGCAGGTGCTTTTGCTGGACGAAGGACGAATTGCCATGGCGGGTCGGATCGAGCAAGTTTTGCAGGCTGAGGTCTTATCGAAGGCTTATCGATGTCCCCTGAAAACGCACGTGGAGGCGGGCAGGTATTACGTCCGTGTCGATCCTAACGCCTGGCCAGATCTGTTAGGCTGATCGATTTAACTCATTTTCGCTTGGCTGTTTGCATTGTTTCTGGGTATATCTTGAGGGTTGGGAATCGATCATCTCGTCCGGTTGGGAGTTTTTTCATGTCTGTCCAGGGTCAAGTTGTCAACGGTCTTACCGGTATTGATCAGGAACGCTTGGTTGGTTTGGAATTCATTCGCGCCACCGAAGCGGCTGCGCTCAATGCCTATAAATGGATGGGTAAAGGCGACAAGGAATCCGGCGACTTTGCGGCCTGCGACGCAATCCGCGGTTTATTTGATACGGTCGCGATCTCGGGAATGGTCACTATCGGCGAAGGCATCAAGGACCAGGCTCCAGGTATTTTTAAGGGCGAAAAATTGGGCACGTGGGCGGCTGGTACGATCAAGATGGCAATTGCCCTTGATCCGATCGACGGCACGACCATTGTCAGCAAGGGATTGCCAGGCGCAATCAGCGTCATCGCGGCTGCAACTGCGGAACACCCGGATGAAGATCCGAACAAGTTGCTGGCGGATATTCCCAGCTTTTACATGAACAAGATCAGTTTCGGCCCGCGCGTGAAGCAGGGGCCGGGGCGAATTCGGCTGGATAATACGGTTCAGGACAATCTTGAAATACTCGCGCTGAAGCTTGGCAAGCGCGTGCAGGATTTGACAATCGTCGTGTTGGATCGTCCTCGACATGAGCGATTGATACACGATATTCGGCGCGCAGGTGCGGCCATTCGATTGATCAGCGACGGTGACATCGCAGCCGCCATCGCTCCAAGCCTGCCGGGGAGTGGAGTCGATTTATATATGGGCATCGGCGGCAGTCCCGAGGCAGTGCTCGCTGCCACGGGAATTCGATGCCTCGGCGGAGAAATCCTCTGTCAGATGTGGCCTCGCGATGATGAGGAGCGAAAGGCCCTGAAGGCCACCGGCCTGACCGACGCGGAATTAAATCGCGTTTACATGAGCGAAGACCTGGCCCGCGGCAAACGCGTGCTGTTCGCCGCCAGCGGCATCAGCGATTCCACCCTTTTGCCGGGCATTCGATATGAGGATACGCACGTCATTACGCACAGCATCCTGATGCGAGCCAAAAACCAGACCGTTCGCTACATTAAAACAGTGCATAATCTCGACATGAAGACAACGCGGCTAAGAAGCGATCAGCAGGATCACGCACTTTGATCGGTTAGAACAATTCTTCAGGAATTGCCCCTGTGGCATACCTTGCAGTCGGAATCGGCTGCAAATTGCTTGGATCGACCAGTCGGTAACGATGGTCCTGCAAAAAACGTGTGATCTCGTTTTCCCGTCTTGTCACTTCCATAATCATCACCGGCCGATGAACGCGGAGGAGGTTCTCGGCACCATGCAGTACAGCCAGTTCGTGTCCTTCGACATCTATTTTCATAAATTGCGGCGGCTGAATGCCTGAGGCAATTTCCGCATCAACGGTTGAGACCGGAATACTTACTTGCTGGGGCGTCGCTCCGTAATACTTTCCAATGAAGTTCTGATCGGATTCAAATGAGCCTGTCGCGCCTGTGAGCGTGTCGGCAAAGAAGACGGCATTCCCTGCTTTATCGGAAAGCCCTACATCGCGGATGACCATCGATGTGATGTTGTTCTTGTCGCGATTCATTTCCAGAAACCTGCGGTTCGCCGCATCCGGTTCGAAACAAATGATCAATTCAATTGGCGGCTGAAAAGAAGCAAAGAATAGAGACCACCAGCCCACATTGGCGCCAATGTCCCAGACACATCGCGGATTGAGCTTATTTAGATAAGTCGTCGCGAAGGCAAACTGCTCAACTTCGCTTTCGGCAAGTGATCCGAAATTCCAGCCCAGATTGCGATATCCGTCAAACCAAATGCGTTTGCCCGGGGCTTGGGGGTGTGGCGCGGACTTGTCGCCGCCGTAGTATTGCCTCAAGAGGAAATTCACCGCACTCGATTTTCGCAAATTCGAGCGAAGTCGCTGAGGGACCATCGAGCGGATTTTTCGGGTTATTTGGCCGAACATAGAGAACAGTGATTTTCGAATTCTCGGCAAATCAGCCGAAGTTTTGTGACTGAATCGAGCGGATTGTGTCGGAAAGGGCCATTGGGGGCAACACGGAAGCCGGGAAACGGGGCCGTCTTGACAGAAACCCATTTTCCACCTACCTTCCGGCCTTCTGAATGGAGCGGCGGGTATATGCCCGCCGTATGTTTTTATGCTTCCGGTACAAAGAATATCCAAGTCGCGCAAACGAAAGCGTCGGTCGCATCAGGCTTTACGGCCGATTCATTACGTGCGATGTCCGCAATGCGGGTCGGCCAAGCTGCCCCACGCGGCGTGCGACAATTGCGGTTACGTCAATCCAACTTTGGCGCTTCAGGTCCAGACGGAAAAGGACTGATCGTTCCGCCTGGCACAGGGAGGACATTCGGTGCGAGCTGCGGTGGACGTAATGGGCGGTGATCGGGCGCCGGCCGCCATCCTCAAGGGCTGCTTCGACGCTGTCCAATTTCTCGACGGCGACGATTTGATCCACCTCGTTGGCGACGAAAAAACAATCAAAGACGCGCTGGCCGCTAGTTCCCTGTCGCCGGCCCAGCAGAAGTTCTACGAAATCGTTCCAACAACTGAAGTCATCGGCATGGATGAATCGCCGGTCGATGCCATTCGAGGCAAGCCGGATAGTTCAATCAGTGTGATGTGCAAGCTGGTCGCCAAAGGCGAAACCGACGCTGCCATTTCCGCAGGAAATACCGGGGCCTGCGTAGCGGCCGCCCAATTGCGCATGCGGTTGTTGCCCGGCGTGGTTCGGCCGGGTATTGCAGTGATCATGCCGACTTTTCACGGGCCGGTAACGATCTGTGACGTGGGCGCGAACATTGCCCCCCAGCCGCGACATCTACAGCAATACGCGATCATGGCCGCCGCCTATGCCCACGAGGTTTGCGGCATTGAAAATCCCCGCGTGGGATTGCTGAGCATCGGCGAAGAAGACGCCAAGGGAACAACAACCGTGAAGGATGCCCGCAAACTGATGCGCGATGATCCGCTCATCAATTTCGTCGGCAATGTTGAAGGACGCGACATTTTCAAAGGCGTTGTGGACGTCGTCGTTTGCGACGGTTTCGTCGGCAACATCATGCTCAAATTCACCGAGGGCATTGCCGAGGGAATGTTCCAGACGATTCTCGCGGAAATCCAGCAGAATGCCCCGCATCTGGTCGATCCGTTCAAGCCGGTAATGAAGAAGATTTATTCCAAGCACGACTGGCAGGAATACGGCGGTGCGCCGCTGCTTGGGGTGGGTGGATACTGCATGATCTGCCATGGCCGCTCCGACGCCAAAGCCATCATGAACGCCATTCGCGTCGCCCGGCAGCTTGTAAATTCCGGCGTGAACAAGAAAATTGTCGAGAACGTCGAGAAAAGTCTGACGGCCGAAACGTAAAACGAAACAGCAAATGTCAGAATACAGCGCCATCATCGCAGGCACGGGCAGTTATGTGCCCGAAAAGCGCCTGACCAACGAAGATCTTTCGAAGATGGTGGATACCAACGACGAATGGATCGTCCAGCGAACGGGTATCCGCGAACGGCGAATTGTCGGTTCTCACGAGTCAACCGCGACGCTCGCCAGTCATGCTGCCACCAGGGCGCTTCAGGCGGCAGGACTTGAACCAAAACACATCGATCTGATTCTCGTCGCGACGATCACGCCGGAAATGTCGTTTCCCAGCACCGCCTGTTTTGTGGCGGCGTCGTTGGGATTGGATTCGACCCCTGCATTTGATGTATCAGCCGCGTGCAGCGGGTTCATTTATGTTTTAGACAATGCCGCTGCCTACATCAAATCGGGCAAATATAAGACGGTGCTTATCATCGGCGCGGAGACGCTGAGTCGTGTGACCGATTATCAGGATCGCGGAAGCTGCATCCTGTTTGGTGATGGCGCCGGCGCGGTGATTATGCAGCGGTCAAACGAACGAGATCGCGGACTCCTTTACAGCAGCCTCTATGCCGATGGCCATGGCTGGGAGATGTTGCATTGCGTGCCCGGGTCAAAACATCCCGTTACCGAAGCGATGGTTGCCGGCCGACAGCATTTGATGAAGATCAAAGGCCGGGACGTCTATAAATTCGCGGTTCAACGTTTTCATGAACTGATCGAAGATGCGATGCGCAAATGCGAACTCAAAGCCGATGATGTAAAGCTCATCATCCCGCACCAGGTCAATCAACGCATCATTGATAGCGCCATGGAACGCCTGAATCTGCCGCCGGAAAAAGCGTATGTAAATATTGACCGTTATGGCAATACATCAGCGGCATCGATCCCGATTGCGCTCGACGAGGCCGTTCGGGCGGGCCGGTGTGTCAGGGGCGATACCGTCATTTTCGTCGCATTTGGCGCGGGTCTGACCTGGGCCAATGCAGTTGTTCGCATCTGATCATTCGAAATTAAAATGTCCGTGAAGACTTACATTCTCTGTCCCGGCCAAGGCGCTCAAGTTGTGGGCATGGGCAAGGATTTTGATCAATCATATCCGATCGCACATGACTTGTTCCGAGCTGCCCAAAGTGTCCTGGGTTTTGATCTGGCGAACGTTTGTTTCAATGGTCCGGAAGATCGGCTGAACCAGACCGATATCGCTCAACCCGCGATCTATGTCACCAGCATCGCCTGCTTTGCCTCTGCCAAGGAGTTGGGACTCATCCACCCGGAACAAGTCACAGGCTATGCGGGTCTTAGCCTGGGCGAATACTCCGCCTTATGTCTTGCCGGGGTGTTTTCATTCGAAGACGGCCTCAAGCTGGTGGCTGCCCGTGGCAAACTGATGCAGGAAGCCGCAGTTGCCACCCCCAGCGGCATGGTGAGCATTCTTGGCGCCGACGAAGCATCCGTTCAAAAGCTCTGCGATGAAAATGCCCAAGGCGAAGTCCTCGTGCCCGCCAATTTTAATTCGCCGGGGCAAATCGTGGTCAGCGGCGCGATTGCGGCATGCAACCGGGTTGCGCAAGCTGCAGAGGCTGCCGGGTTCAAGGCGATGCCGCTCAAGGTGGCGGGGGCGTTTCACAGCCCGTTGATGAAAAACGCCGCTGAACGGATGGCGGCTGAACTCGATCGCGTTCCGTTTAACTCGCCTCGAACGCCTATCTTTGCCAATGTCACCGCGCAAGCCCACACTGACGCTGCATCAATCAAGAAGTTGCTGGTCGATCAGATTGTCAAACCCGTGCGATGGGAACAAACAATGCAATCGCTGGTGGCGGGTGGAGATGCGCGCTGGATCGAACTGGCGCCGGGTCGGGTGCTCACGGGCTTGCTCAAGAAGATCAATCGGCGTATCCCTGTGGAATCGTTGGCGACGGCCGACGCGATGAAAGCGGAAAAGAAATGACTGAAAAGCGCGTTGCAATCGTAACTGGTGGTTCTCGCGGAATCGGACAGGCGATCGTGAATCGCTTGGCCAAAGATGGGCTTCATGTCGTTGCCGTTGCGCGAAATGCCGACAAGCTGGCAAACGTCGTCTCGGAAGTGCAAGCCGCCGGTGGTTCGGCCGAAGCGATGGCGTGCGATGTCTCTGACCCCAAAGCGCTCGCCGAGGCGATCGACCAAGTTGGCGAAAAGCACGGTCGGCTCGACGTGCTGGTCAACAACGCGGGCATCACCCGCGATGGTCTTTTCCTTCGCATGGAAGACGCCGACTTCGACGACGTCATCAACACGAACTTGAAAAGCGCGTTCGTTGCCACGAGGGCGGCGGGGCGATACATCATGCGTTCCAAGAGCGGCCGCATCGTAAATATCAGCTCAGTGGCCGGCGTCGCCGGTAACGCCGGGCAGGCCAACTATGCCGCCAGCAAGGCCGGTTTGCTCGGCCTGACGAAATCGGTTGCCAAAGAGCTCGCGGGCAAGGGCGTTACGTGCAATGCCATCGCCCCCGGATTCATTACGACGGAAATGACCGAGGGTTTGCATGATAAAATCAAGGAAGGCGCCAAGGCATTGATTCCGTTGCGCCGATTCGGCGAGCCCCGCGAAATCGCCGATGCGGTCGCGTTTTTAGCCAGCGAGCAGGCCAGTTACATCACCGGACAGGTGATTTGCGTTGATGGCGGGATGATTACCTCCTGACGATCCCACCGTCTGGGCCGGCTGGCGGCTTGTTTGCAAAGACAAGCCATCCGGCTATAGTTTGCCATCCTCCAAGCCGCGTGGCTTGAGGTTCCAACAAGGAGTCAGGGCAGGACACGATTATGGAAGATATTGAGCCGAAAGTGATCGAAATCGTCAGCGAGCAGATGGGCGTTGACAAGAGTGAAATTACGCGCGAAACGCACTTTATCAACGACTTGAATGCTGATTCGCTGGACACCGTTGAACTCGTCATGGAGTTTGAAGACGAGTTCGAGCTGTCGATCCCTGACGAAGAAGCCGAAAAGATCCAGACCGTCGGCCAGGCGATCGACTATATCAAGGAGCATTCCAGCAAGTAATTTCGATTTGATTGTTGCGATTGGCGATTCGGCAGACCCTGAATCGCCTGTCGCGAAATCGAAAGTTGCAAATCTGCAATTATGCGTCGCCGTGTTGTCATTACGGGCCTGGGTGTCATTACGTCT
>DASZXJ010000002.1:0-5189 GCA_035545895.1 Tepidisphaeraceae bacterium
GACCTGGTCCGCAAGGAGAGCGAAGAAATCGAAACGCTCCGCCAGGCCAAAAACGACCCCGCCCGGAACTTGAACAGCTCGATGAAGCTGTTCGATGTCGCCCTGGCCGAGCGGTCGAATCTCGCCAAGATGATCGGCAGCGAAGACGAGCCCACCGCCGTCAATGCCGCCCACAACACGCTCGAAAAAGCCAAGGCCCTGGGTCTCAAGCCCGCCAATGAATCCCTGACGGCCATGGTCGATGCCCTGGTTGCCGAAGTTCGGGCGCGTCAGACCGAAGCGGAAAACAACAAGAACGACGCCACCGCCGCCAATAAAAAGCTCACCCAGGTTGTCGAAGCCACCGACGCCCAGATCAAATCGATGAAGGACGCGATGGACCACATCTCCGGGGAGCGGGACCAGGCGCTGGATCAGGCGCAAAAGGCGGCGGCGGGACAGACCATGGCGTTCGACACGACGGCGGCCGACCTTCGCAAGCAGCTTGAAGCGACACAAACCCAGATCAACGAACTCAATGCCGCCAATGCCGATCTGGGTACGCAGATAAAGAAAAAGGACATGCAGATCGCGGATCTGCTGCAAAAGCTCGGGACGAATCGGATCGATGCCGCCAAAGCCATCACCCGCCAGCCGGATGGCAAGATTGTTCGCGTTCCTGGCGGCAATCGGGTGTATATCGACCTGGGGCAAAACGATCACGTCTCGCCGGGACTGACGTTTGAAGTGTACGACAAGAGCGAAGGTATTCCTCCCGCCGGCGATCCAAGCAACGACGAAGCCCTTCCGATCGGCAAGGCTTCCATTGAAGTGGTTTCCGTGCTTCCCACCGGCAGCGAATGTTATGTCCGGCGACTGCAGCGCGGGGCAGCCTTGGTGGAGGGCGACATCATCGCCAACCTCGTTTACGACAAGCATCAGAAATACAACTTCGTCGTATACGGCAACTTTGACGTCAACCAGACCGGCCAATCCAACCCGCAGGATGCCGAAGTCATCAAGCGCCTGGTCACGCAATGGGGCGGCAAGATCGTGACCGAGATCAATGTCGATACCGATTTTGTCGTGCTTGGCAAGGAACCAGCGATCCCTGAAAAGCCGGCTGAAGACGATCCGCTCGCCGTCGCTGCGTATAACAAGGCCGTCGAGGAAGCCGACCAATACGCCAACATCAGCCAGCGGGCACGCGATTACCGCCTGCAAATCCTGAATCAGAACCGGTTCCTGTATCTCGTGGGATATTACACGCAGGCAAGTCGATAAGAACGGCAGGTCTTGAATTGCGGATTTTGGATTGCCCTTCCCCAATCTGAAATCCGCAATTCCTTGCGCGGATTAACCCTTGTCGATGGCCTTGCGCGCCAGGCTGGCGAGCAGCCGCCGATCAATTGTGCCAGGGTTGTCCTTCACAGCGCGACTCATGACCGATGGACAGATCAGCAACGTCAACGGGCTGATCAACTGCTGCTGCTCCGCCAGTGATTTGAGATGCCGAACCTCGGTGGGTTTCAGGCCAATCACCCTGGCGATTTCCCGCGTCAGCTTGCCGGGGCTGTTGAGTTCCTTCGGATTGACGTTTCGCTTGCGGCTGTAATTCACCACTGCAACGAGCATCGCCACCGCAACGATCGCGACCAACACGGCGATCAGCTTGTTCGGATCGACTTCCTGCCCGACGTTGTCGTTGATCCCGCGAAAGACCTCGTCCTGCCGCGACTGCGCCCAACACGTTGCGGGGCTGAGAAATGCCGGCAGCACAAAAATGATAAACCAAAGTGGCAGCCTCGGTTTCATGCGGTTTTCCCCTTCAAGTCGTGCGCGATTTCAGCCACGCCGCGCAGCACGCCCAGCGCGTAACGCCGCACGCGAAGATTGTCGTCTTCCTTGGCGATTCGTCCGACTTCCTTGAGCAGTTGCCACCACCCGATTTGCCGCAGCGCCCACAGCGCCGAGATGCGGTGTTCGGGTCGTCCGTCCTTGAGCATGACCATCAACTGCGTGCTCGCCGCGCTGACGCGCAGATGATTCATCGCCTTGATGGCGTTGGCGCGTTCGCGGTTATGGCTCGACCGCGCGCGCTGGGCCAGCAACGGCACATATTCGGTGGATCGCTTGGTCTCCAGCACTTCGATGGCATTGGCGCGAACGCGCGGATCGGTGTCGTTCAGCACCTTGTCCAGGATCGTATCGGATGAAATTTGCGACACTTCGCCGATCAACATGACGGCCTTGGAGCGCACCTTTGCATGGGGATGACTGCACAGCGGCTCGATGGCGTGGCGCATGCCTTCGACCAGGCCCAGTTCGTGCACCACCTGCATGGCCTTGATTCGCTGATCGACCGGCCCGGTCGCGAGTCGCCGCGACAATCGCACGGCGGCATCGGGCATGAGCTTGAGCATCGCCCGGCCCGCCTGACGACGCGTGCTTTTATCCATGCGGTCAAACCGATCCCAGAAATGCTCGAAACCTTCCTGTCCAATGGCCCGGCTGACCACCCGCCTTACCGATTCGGGCGCAGCCGTCATGAGCTGCAGCAGCATGTTCTCAAAATCCGCCGGCTGGCGCCGCACGATATCGCGCGCCGCCATCCGCTGAATGCGTTCATCCGGGTCGCTCAAGAACGACCGCAGCAACTGCACCGATGCGCCGCGCTTGCGTCCCATGGCGATACGCAACAACCGCAATCGCGAGGCGAAATCGCCTTTGGCGTGTTCACGCAGGCGATCCAAACTCTGGTCCTGCATGACATCGTGCATGCCCGACACCGCGATCCATTCGCCGATCTTGACCGCATCCTCGGATGGACGGCGCTCGATGTCGCGAAGCAGTTCACTATCGCCCCACCATGTACCGCGATTCACCTGGTGCATGCACAACTGGAGCTGATGATCCTTCAGCCAGTGCGTCTTGCGAAGCAGCGCATCCAGCACCGGGGCTTCTTCGATATGCGAAAAGACGATTCCGAAATGCGATCTCAATCCACCATGCGAAGCGCCCAGCAGGAATGCTTCGACGTGTTCGCTGGCGGGAGGTTGCTGAAGCCTGCGGACCATCGGCGATTGTCCGCCGTGCTTGCTGGTGTTGAGAATCGCCAGCGTTTTGCTGCCCGGCCAATCACAGAGCAGGAGGCAGGCGCGCAACAGTTCCGGCCCATGCTTGCCGCGATGCACATCCATCGCGCGGGCGACCGCTGCCTCGATCTCGCCTCGATTCTCCATCAATGCGTGATGGGTCGTCGCCGCCTGCGATTGTTGCGGCCCTTCGCTGTTCGGATACAAGCCCTTCTGCAGCGCCCGGGTTTCCATCGAAATCCAGCGGGCCAGCGCCACCATCGCCTCGGTCGCGACCTTGCTCAGGTTTTCGTCCAGATCGTGCAGATTTTCAGATAACACATACGCCAGCTTTCCCTGCCGGGAAAGGGCAATCAGTTTCATGGCGGCCAGGCGAATCTCGGCATGGTCGCTGCGCCCGCACTCGCGAATCGCATGGTGAAAAATCCCAATGTGCTTCAAAATATCGAGCTGCAAATCCTGCGGCAGCGAATCGTACACCTCGATGATCCCGCAAAGCCCGTGCGTCTTTTGACGCTGAATCAGCGCATTGAGCGCCAGCGACTGCTCGACCGGCTGGCCAAGACGCAACGCCTCCAGCAGCACATCATCAGCCGCGGCATTCTTCGACTCCACCAGCGCATGGATCAGGCGATCAATCATCTCTTGCACATTATCGGACCAGCGGACACCATGCCTTGAACCAATAAGCTCCATGTTGACGATCGCGCAAATCCTGCCTCATCTCCAGCACCAATATGAGCCCGTGCGGCTGCTGGCGCTGCGATATCTGGCCGATGCGCATGATCCTTCGCCTGCTTCGGCGGAGCACGTGTGGCAACTCATCAACCGCTTTGGACCGGGACCGGATTTCGTCCATTACAAAGCGCTTTCGCGATTACCTCATACCCAGGCATCGCTGACCCTCACCCTGAACCCGCCCGCCAGTTCCGCGGTGCAGCCATATCTGGAACAAGCCCTTTCCCGTTGCAGCCATGGCCTGCTCGTCCGTTTTGCCGACCTCATCGAAAAAACAGCGTGGCTTTCCCCTGAACTGCGCGAACATTTGCACCAGCGAATCAACCTCGCAACCATACCGGCGATCGATCTCTGGGATCGCCTGATGGTCGAAAACGATCCACAAGCCTGCTGGCGATTGGCGGAAGCGCTCTCGCGAAATCCCGAATCCACTTATTGGGCAATTTCAGCCATCAATGATGACTCGATCGACGCGCTGCGGCAGTCTTACGCAATCGAATTGCTCGGCATGATGGGGTTTCGGTCGGCTTCGGAACTGATCTTCCAGAAACTGTCTTCCGCCGAAGATACAGCCTTGCTCAAAACAGCCGTCGAAACACTGGTTAAACTGGCGAGCGTGCAGGTGGTGCAACTGGTGGCCGACCGTTTCAATCGCATGCCGCTGGCGGGAAAAGTGAATGCCATCCATATCTTGCGGCGAATCAAGCTCAGGCAATCCGAATCCGTCGCCATTCAGCTTTTCGATCACGAAACCGATTTGAGCCTTCGCACCTGGCTGGCGAGCGCGATCTGCGAACTCATGACAACTCAGCCGCCGATCCTGGATCGCCTGGGCGAAATGGCGCGCAGCAGCCAATACGATTCCACCTGCCTTGACTTATTCACCGACGTTAGCGCCATGTTCACAATGGTCGGCCGCACCCCGCCGGCGAAAAGCACGCCCAAGCCGGCGCTAAAACCCGCTTCAACGCCGACCCGCGCGCCGGCGCCATTCATCAACGATCTCAAGCACGATGAAGAATTGGCCGCCATTGAAGACCCGGATACGAATTTAATGGGAGATCTGTCTCCAAAATCCGAGCCGCCATCGCCAAAACCCAAACCCATCCGTCGCCCCGCGGCAAAAGTCGGCCGAAACGATCCCTGCCCCTGCGGCAGCGGCAAAAAATATAAAAAATGCTGCGGGAAATAGTGAATGACAAGGTAACAAGGTGAGGGGGTGACAAGGTGAAACCCAATTATACGCTCGCCCCTCGCCCCTCGCCCCTCGCCCCTCGCCCCTCGCCCCTCGCCCCTCGCCCCTCGCCCCTCGCCCCTCGCCCCTCGCCCCTCGCCCCTCGCCCCTCGCCCCTCGCCCCTGTGCCCCTGTGCCCCTGT
>DASZXJ010000003.1:0-9277 GCA_035545895.1 Tepidisphaeraceae bacterium
GCGTTTTGTCGAATTGAGTCGCCAGCGCCGTGAGCCAGTTGGATCTTGGCGTGCAGTCATCATCGGTGAAGGCGATGAAATCGTACTTCGCAGCGGATACGCCCGTATTTCGCGCCATCGCCGGTCCGGCGTTGGATTGCCTGACCAGCCGCACGTCCAATTGCTTTTCAAAAGGTGCGACAATTCCATCGGGCGATTGGGGGCTCCCATCATCAACGACAATCACTTCAAACCGGTCGCGCGGATAGTCCAGCCGGCTCATCGATGCAAGGCACGTCGCCAGTTCCTTCGGGCGTGCGTAAGTCGGAATGACAATGGAAAACGTGGGAAGAGGCATCTCAGGCAGTTTCAGCGATCATTCGCTCATAGAGTCGCTCAAAGCGGTCGAGAAATTTATCCATGCTGTATTTTTCAATCGCGACCTCGCGGCCGCGCTGTCCAAGCTGCATCGACCATTTCATGTCCGACACAATATTGCAAATCGCGTTGGTGAGCGAGTCGATGTCTCCGCGCCTGAACAGCAGGCCGGTCCGGTTGTGCTCGACAATTTCCTTAAGACCCCCGCCATCGCTGGCAATGACCGCAATGCCGCGCATCATCGCTTCGACGGCCACCATCCCGAACGGCTCGGCCCATCGCGAAGGAACGATCTGGGCCCATGCTCCCTCGAATTTCTGTTCCATCAACTCTTGAGAGAGATGTCCCATGAATTCGACACTTGCGGCAATGCCCAGTTGGTTCGCGAAACTGAGCAGCGAAGCTCTTTCCGGCCCATCGCCGGCGATCAGCAATCGAGCTGCGGGAAATCGTTTGAGAACAATCGCCATCGCGGCCAGCAGATGATCGACGCCCTTTTCTTTCACGAGACGACCCGCAAAAACGAGTCTTGGGCGCGGATCGATCGCGTGCCTCATGGGACGAATCGGCGTGCCATTGGGAATCGGCTCGCCGCTGGCCACTCCTTCGGCCGCCAGTGCTGACTTAATCGCGACGCTGATCGGAACAATTTCATCGAACACGTCTCCCCAATTCTGCAATAGCTTCATCTGCGCCATCATAAGGGGCCAGTCATGCGCTGCCAGACAGCCATTCTCCCAACACGCCAGCCCGACGGGTGAATGACAATCTTGCAAACCGGGCAATGTTTTGGTCCCAAGCGGACAAACCGCGCGATACCAGACCGCATGGTAAAGGCTCGGTACATTTCTTAGGGCAGGGAGAATCAGCGGCGAAAGCTGCGTCAAAAACAGCTTGACATGAATGACATCCGGCTTAAACGTTTCAATGACGTGTTTGATCTGCCGATTGGCCGAAAGATTGAAAGCCTGCAAGGCGGTTCGACCGCGACCCAGCGTGCCATGACAGCGATAGTCGGCCTGGCTGGGCTGATGGCCTGATTGGGCGCTACTGGAGAATAGACGGGCATCGTGTCCGCGGGCGCGCATTCCATCGCGCAGCGCAATAATGACCACCTCCGCGCCGCCGGTGGGTGTGCCATAGTCGTTGACATATAAAATTTTCATGTCAGTCTCTGTGGCACTCGATCCGCGGCATCACAGTGTTTGAATATGCATTTCACGGGGCGATTTCGCTTTGGCGTCAGTTACGTCGCGGTCGCTCATTTGCCGCAATCGATGAAACTCATCACCGGCAAACGTATCAATCGTCGTACCGAACCCGCGCAAGTAACCGACGGCTTCACCAACCACGCCCAGCCATACGCCGAACATCAGTGATGTGAATATTCGGGGCCGAAGATACTGCTTCCATTGTCCGGCCTGGCTGATGCTTTGAAGGACATACTTCAATCGCATCACCAGCAATATCGGCCAGAGAAACACATAAACCACCCGGCGAGGCAAATTCCAGTGATTTTCCTCTACTCGTCTGGCTCCGAACATTCTTCCGGCGCGAATGCGCAAGCCGCAACTGCCGAGAAATCGCGAGGGATGTTGATGCCAAACCACTGCTTCACTTTGCAGGTAGAGTCTTGCTCCAAGCGATCTTAATGCAGTGTTTTGCTCGCATAGAACCAGGCGGTCATACAGTTCCTGCCGGTTCAGCAGTTGAAACACCTCGCGTTTATACGTGCTGTTATGGCCGGGCAGATCAACGCGCTGGCCGCTGGGGCTTCCGAGCATCCAGCGACCATAATCCATGACGAGGTGCGTCCAACTCATGCCGCTTCGCGGATTGGCATTGGCGATGACTGGACCAACGACATCCCACCCCTGCGCGTGAGCGGCAAGCAGCGCTTCGGCCCAGCCGGGCGCGGGATAGGCGTGGTCTTCCGCCATTACCACGACCTCAGCAGTTGCAAATTCCAATGCCGGCACCACCGCATCGGCCAGGTTTGATATGCACGGCACGCGCAACAACTTTACGCCAAATAAGGGTTCGATCGCATCAGCCGGAATGTCTGCCTGCATGGTTGCCGGCGCAACCGCGATGACTTCGATCTGCTGCGCGATGGATTGTCCGCCAATGCACCGCATCACCGATACCAGCGCGCCAATTTCATGATCGGGAGTGGCCAGGATCACCGTAAGCAGCGGCTTGCCGTCCCTTGCGACCCCAAGCGAAGTCATGGTTGATTCCGCTGCTGTTGTCATGCGCGAATTTCCCTTTTGTGAAATCTAAGTGTTTTGGATTTCAATTTCGCGATGCTCAACCGATGCTCTTTCGGCCGCCTCAACGACGATGAGGCTTTGCAGTCCATCATTAAGATCGGGAGCAACCGATGCCGCCCTGGCACCGGCTGCTGCGATGAATCGAGACAATGCCTGGGCATAAGATGATTCGTATCCTCTGCGAATTATTTTCCGCGCCAAAGCCGGCAGGTTTGTCAAACCATCCGCCAGTTGCCGCAGCAGGTCCATGCCGCGTCTGGTTGTATCAAAACGAACAGTTGGCGAACGATATCGATCCGCCCAGACCTTGCCCTCCCGGCCATACACTTCGACCCGGTCCTCCTCGATGCTTGCCAGGGAAAATAACGATTCCACCAAAACTTCGTTTTTCATTCGCAGAAGCAACGTGGCAGTGTCTGCTTCGCTTACGATTGATGTGATGTTTGACGAAACAGCAACAACTTCACCGAACATGAACCGCATGAGGTCGATATGATGGGATGCCAGATCAAGCAATACTCCCCCGCCGCTGGCCCGTGATGTTTTCCATGGAGGCAGCGCATCGGCACAGGTCGAAAATACCGTTCGTGCGCTAATGGGCTTTCCAATTCGTCCATTTGAAACAAGGCGCTGAATTTCAGAATACAGGGGGCTAAATCGATAGTTAAACCCGATCATGCCAACGCGATTGGAAGTCCGCCACGCTTCGACAACGCCTCTGCCCTGCTCAACAGTGATGGCCAGCGGCTTTTCAAGATAAACGTGCTTCCCCGCGGCAAAAGAAGCGATTGCGATTTCCGCGTGCATGCCGCTCGGGGCTGCGATGATGACCGCATCGATCTGCTTATCGTTCAGAATCTCGCGCCAGTCAGCACAAGCGCTCACGCCCGGAAGTTTTTCGCTTGTTTGCGATCGGCGCGAGTCACTCGGTTCGGCTATTGCAACAATACGAGCTGATGAAATCCTGCTCAGCACATTCAAATGAACCGATTGCACAATCGCCCCGCAGCCGATGATTCCGATATTGACGTTGTGCATCGAGATCAAACTATTCGAAACTCTCTGAGATTGGCTGTTACCCATTCATGGCGGGCAACACATTGGACTGCGTCATTTCTGGGAATTATCCACAAGTGCGGCGACCTGCACGGTCTCCACGATGGGTCGCACACCATAAAGACCCGTCACGCGCTCAAGCAATTGGTCGTTAAAGAACGCCTTGGCGGCCTCTTCTGAATCCCAGACATAGAAGTTCACCGCCTCGCGATTGGCGGCGTTGATGGTGAACGTTTTCGACCGAAGCCCCGGCATTCCTTCAAATCTTCCGCGAGCGGTTTCGGCGATCTTTCGAATGGCTTGCTCGTCAAATTGATCTCCCAAGCGAAATGTAACGACTACACCGATCATTTTGCACTCCTTCCAAACCCTCCCAGGTTTTATCTGAAAACCCCTTGATTCGCGATGTCCATGCAAAAGTGGATTGCCACCAAGTATACGCCCGACTCGGCGAGATTGGCTCGGGAAAACAGCGCTTTTAGTCCGGTCGCTCGCGACCGAGTTGGCGAATAAAACCGATCACAAGCGACCGGGCTAAAAAGGGGTCAAACCTGTTGACCAAACAACGTTAAATTTTGTGCATCCGTGATTTCGACATGCAGGATTTGGCCTTTCAGGTGGACCGGCCCGTCGAAGCAGACAACCTGATCGCCGCGGGTGCGGCCGATGAGTTGCGTGCTGTACGCGGGCTCGGCGACGGCGGTGCGACGCTCCCATCCGAGTTCGACGTTGCCACCTGCGGGTCGGGCCTGGCGGCTGATCAACTTGCTCTCCCCTTCCACCATCACCTCCACGGTCTTGCCGACCATGTCGCGGTTGTTTTGGGCACTTACCCGCGACTGGGCTTCCAGCAGTTCGGTGTTGCGGCGGCGTTTGACGTCTTCCGGCACATCGTCTTCAAACCGATCGATGGCCGGCGTACCGGGGCGCGGGGAGTATTTGAAAATGAAGCTATTCTTGAATTTGCAGTGCTTGACCATCTCCAGAGTTTGCGCGAAATCATCGTCTGTCTCTGTCGGAAAGCCGACGATAAAATCGCTGGCGATGCACAGGTCGGGCATCATCTCGCGGGCACGGTCGTGGAAATCGTAATACGCCTGCGCGGTGTAGCCCCGGTTCATGGCCTTGAGGATGCGGTCGCTGCCGCTTTGCGCGGGAACGTGAAGATATCGACAGATGCGCGGGCAATCGCGCATGGCTTGAAGCGCTTCATCCGAAAAGTCGCGCGGAAAGCTGGTGACAAACCGCAATCGAGGCAGATCGGGCGTGGCTTCATGAACTTGGTACAGCAGATCGGCGAAGGTGGTTTTGCGGCCGTCGCCGTGGTCGTAGCAATAGTGATTGATGGTCTGGCCGAGCAGGGTCACTTCCAGCGCGCCGGCATCGACCAGTTTGCGCACCTCGTCGATGATATTCTGGGGCGGACGATGAACCTCCGGCCCGCGCGTGTGAGGAACGACGCAATAGGTGCAATGCTTGTTGCACCCGCGAGTGATGCGCACATAGGCTTGCGAAACATCGTCGCCGGGCGAGACGGTGCGGGAAAGATCGAGCAGTTCCAGAGTATCCTCAGCCGCAGCGAGCGTGCTGCTGCGCCGGCTGGCTGCACCCATCAGCGCCACTTGCCTCCCCCGAACGCCCACGGCGCCGCCGTGGGATTGATTGACAATAGCCGCGTTATGCACCAGCGACGGCAGCTTATCCAGTTCCCCCGGCCCGCAGAGGACATCCACATGGGGGTGCCGGCGGAACAGGTCCGTCCCCTCTCGCTCAGCCATGCAGCCGATCACGCCGATCACAATATGCGGCTCTTCCTTTTTCCGCTGGCGAAGCTCGCCCAGGCGGCTCCAGACCTTCTGTTCGGCGTGCTCGCGGACGGAGCAGGTGTTGTAAATGATGACATCCGCCCCATCGCGCTCGTTGACCAGCTCGTAGCCATGGGCGCGAAGCTGGCCGAGGACGAGCTGGCTGTCCAGCACGTTCATCTGGCATCCGAACGTTTCCAGATAAAGCTTTCGTTTCATCCAGGGACCAATGATAGCGGGCAACATGGCGGAAGACCCGCGGCTGCCTCGATGCGGGGCAACGTTTTACACATATTAGCGTATATACCATTCATCAGCACGAAAGTCCGGTATACACGGACATATGAGGGAATAAGTTGACTTCCATTTGCACTTGTTATTCGAATCCCAATCAACCCTTTTTCTGGAGGAACGTTATGTTGAATCGGCGGAGTTTTGGTCTGGCGCTGGTGGCAGCGCTGTTGACCGTCGTGTATTTCTCGCCAACCGCGCAAGCCCAAACCGCTAGCGCAACCGGCACGTGGAAGTGGACACAGCAAGGCTTCGGCGGTCGTCGCGGCGGTGGCGGCGGCGGAGGTGGTGGAGCGGGCGGCGCCGGTGGCGGAGGTCAAGCACCCGCAACCCAGCCCGGCGGCGGCGCGGGTGGCGGACGGCGCGGCGGTCGTGGCGGAACCCCCATTGAAATCACCGCAACGCTCAAACAGGATGGCGAAAAGCTGAGCGGCAAAGTGGCAGGCATGACTCCACAAACACCCGATGCGCCGGCCGTGGACATCAAAGACGGATCAGTCAAGGCGGACGGCAGCATCGAATTCAAAGTCACCGTGACCGGCGCTCGTGGCGAAATCACTCGTTCGTACAAGGGCAAGATCGAAGGCGATTCCATCAAGGGAACAACCACCTTTGAATTCGCCGGCGCGCCCGCTGGCGGCGGAGGCGGTGGCGGTTTTACCCCGCAGCCACTTGAGTGGACCGCCACTCGCTCGAAGTAAACCATTCTCTCATCGAGTAAGCGCAGTAAAAAAGCGGGCATGGTTCAATCGGAGCCATGCCCGCTTCTCTTTTCACATCACCGGCCCTTAGCGCTGAAGCGTCAGCCCCATCAGGCCGATCACCACTTCGTTGGCATTGGCACGAATGGTCAACGACTTCAACGGCTTATCGGGATTAAGGGCCATATCCAGCACGGTGGCCGCCCCGCCGTTGATCAGTTCGCGGCCGCCTTTGATCTCGGTGGGATTGTTGACGTGCACTTCCGCCGTCCGCAGATCGACGCGCGGCGGCACGGGCTGCGGCCGGGCGAAGGCGTAATCATCCACGAAATAATCCCGCTCGATCGGCCACCAGTTGGTCGGATTTTCCAGCACCAGCCGCTGCACGGTGCCATCGTCGTAGGTCACCAGCACTTCGCCATTGTCAAAGCGGCTTTGCATGTTATCCGTCGAGCCGGCCATCAGCAGATAGGCGTGCGATGATTTGCCGACCAGCGCCACCGTGCGATCACGAGGGTAATTATCCCACTGCGAAACAAACATGATGTTGGGCTGATTGGCCTCGCCCGGCGTGGCAAACGGCACGCCTTGCGGCAGGGTGAAGCGGCCATGGTCCCTGACGGCGGCTTGGCGCAGGCCGGTGTCGTCGATGTTCGTGCGCGTGGGACCCGATGCCCAGGCGCCCACGCCCGAACGCGGAATCGCCAGCGAACAGAACGGCGAGCGAGGCGACACATAATCATTGCGGAAAATCTGGGTCACGCGGTCGTTAAATGCCGCCGCCAAATCCACCGTTTCAAACTTTGCTGCATCGCCGGGTGCCTTGATGTGCCAGTTGATGACGACCCCATCCACCGATTTGCCGCCGCCCAGATCCAGGTGCACCTTATTTGAACCGGGCACCTTTCCCGCTGCGGCGAGCGAGATCTCGTTGGATTCACCGTAACCGTTCACCGCCGCGCCTGAAGCGGTGATCGGGTCGGGCGTGTTGTTACGAACCTTGAACCGCAGATGCTGGTCGTCCTGCACCTGCGACTGCACGATCTCATAAGCCGGCCGAATTTCAAACTCGATCGGCATCAGCCAGGTCAGTTGGCCCTGCTTTACCTTGGCAAACCCCGTGCGATGCCCGGGCATTCCGGCGGCCGTCGCGCGAAGAGATTGCGGTTGCCTGTCGGCATCGCCAAGCGTTTTCTGCGGATCAAGCACCTCCACCATACTGGCCGGCGCGACGGACGATTCGAACGCGCTTCCCGCCGCCACTACAGCCGGATTCTTTGCCCGCTCGACAGGGGTCTGCCCGCGCCAGGTGATTTTGATCTCCCAGCACGGCGCTGCGGCAGCAGCGATCGAAATGCGCGGCCAACCCACGGCATTTTCGACATTCTGCCACTGCGCCGGTTGGCCGTTCACGGTCAACGAAGCAATTTCCGTCGCGTGCGCCTGCCAATCCAATTTCAACGCCATCGGAGCCGGGAACCTGGGTTCCACGATGAACGTATCCACCTGGCCGTCGCGTTTGAAACTGTACGACAGGTCCGGATGAGTAATCGATGCATGATCCCAATCGCGCGGAAAGCCGGGCCGAATGGTCAGCTCATGCGCCAGCGCATCGGGCGCGATGCCAAACAATCCCTCCACCAGCGCCCGCGAACTGATCCCGATGGCATCGCCGAAATCGCGCTGCGATTCGCGGCGATAGTCATCGTAAAACGTGCACATTCCCAGATTCCCCGGGCATTGGCCCAGGTACATGCTGTCGAGCAGCGCCCCTTTGAAGGTCTTCAAGGCCTGCTCATTTTGCGAGGTCTGCCATTCCGAAAGCGCTGAATGCACCGTCTCGGCCATCACGACGTTGTTGGTGGACCACATGTAAGGCATCCACGAGGAGCTGGCGAGCTGGTAATACCCCGCCGGCACGTTCGCACCGGTGATCGGGATATGCGGAATCTGCGTGTCGAGATACCGCGCCATCTGCCAGGCCTGCATCGGATCGGGAACGAGCGAATCGACGGTGTGATAGTTGGTCCATACCGCCGCCGCGGGGTGAGTCAGTTGCTTGCCGAGCAAATCCTTGGTTTCGGCGAACCACCCACGGTCAGGCAGCCAGAGATACGTCTGCATGGCTTTTAAGATCAGCGCGGCTTCGCGTTCATAGGGCGCGGGGTCCTGCCCGATAAGTTTCGCTACCCGGGCGGCCATGGTGTTGTGGTAGTAGTTGTATGCGCTGGAATGCGCGACGCCCCCGCCACTGTATTGCAGGTCGTCGCTGGCCCAGATCGCCGCGTAGGCTTCATAGAGCGGCAGCTTGTCGGGCCCGAACTCGCGCCGGAACAGCCGCTGTTCCCACGCCAGATGTCGTTGAATGACGGGCCAGACTTCCTTTGCGTATTCCAAATCGCCGGTCCAGAGCAGGTCGCGGAACAGCGCATCGATCGCGACCAGGTTCATGTCGTAATGCGAATTCATCATGTCGCCATTGCTGTGCAGCAATGTTTCGGACCGCCCCAGTCCGGCAGCCTGGTCTGCGCCCGGTGCGCGCTCGACGATGGGCGACACATTCTGTCTGCGGATGTAATAGGCGAGGTGACTTCGTGTACGGTCATGCCAGCCCAGCGCATCGCCGCTGTACGGGCCGCGCCAGCCAAGGTAGCGGCTGCGCCACGCTACCGCGCCGTGCATGAACATCTTGTCCACGCTGTCATAAATTCCATCGGCAGCCACGCAAATCGCGCCGGCGGCTGCGTCGATATATGGGTCAGGTGTCTGCACTGCCACGTGCGCGCGAATTTCG
>DASZXJ010000004.1:0-109319 GCA_035545895.1 Tepidisphaeraceae bacterium
TGTGAAATCTGTGGATAAAAATTTCGTTTCTCTAGGCTCTCAGAAACTGCAAGAAAGTGCGCGCCATGTGACGAGTCAGACAAGCGGATTGGTCGATGAAATGCGCTGAATCTTCGCGCATCCGCATGTTTCCGCGACTCGTTTTTATATTCGTTATCATACCGTATGGTTTCGGAAACGTATTTGTTTGGGGTTTCTGCATTGGCGCGAAAAAGCCCCACGGCGAAGCCGTGGGCGTTTGGGACTTTAACCGGGCAATACTTACCGTGTCTTTAATCGCAGCACGGTGACCGAATAGGGTGGGAGTTCGTGAATGAACTTCCTGCCGACGTTGTCGATCGTCGTTTTCTTTGGAGCAATTTTTGTTGGCTCAGCCACCGTGTTGATATCGTCGGGATTACCGGTGAGGACTTCGACAGTTGCATTGCGTTGCACACGGGCGACGCCTTGCAAATCGATGGTGACTTGCTGCGGAGCCTTTTGGAAATTGACAAGTTTCAGAATCAGATCGCCGTTGGAGTCAACCTTGCTCGCCGTGGCATAGACGGCGTCGTAGGCGGCTTGGGTGGCCGGCGGTGCGCCACCGCCACGTCCGCCGGGGGCGAGTTGCGGAAGGTCGGCTGAGGTCAGTCGGTCCACGCCGCTGACGGTGGCGGGCACGACCGTGTCGCCGCGGTTGTTGCTGAACATGGACTGCACGTAATAGGACGGCGAGCCAAAGCTATTCAGCGCATCGTAGCCGATGAGATCGACGTTCCACTGCTTGCCGCCGGGGTTCACGTTCACAAACAAGGGAGCGTAGCAGTTCATGATGATGACGTCGGCGTTGCGTTCCAAGCCGGTGAGGAACGCGGCATCCGCCACGCCGGCTGCGAGGTTGCATGTATCGCCGCTTGCGGGAATGCGCGTGGCCCATTCACCGATGAACAGCTTGGGGCCGTTTCGATCGGCGTTGTCGTATCCGTGTGCAAGGTCCAGCGCCTGGGGGATGGTCATGTAATGATGGTCATCCACGACGTCAGGCTTGCGCGTGAGCACGGAGTTGCGTGAAACGCCGGCGACGGAAGAGATGATCTGGATCTTGGGATACTTGGCGCGGATGGCATCGTAGAAGGCTTCGAATCGGGCGGGATAGGTCGCCAGCCCGCCGCCGAGATTTTCTTCGTTGCCGATTTCGACGTAAGTGAGCTTGAACGGCGCGGGATGACCGAGCTTGGCGCGCTGGGCGCCCCACTGGGTGCTGGCATCGCCGGTGGCGAATTCGATTGCGTCCAGACCTTCCTGGACGAAGGGTTTGATCTCGTCGCCGCGAGCGACATAGCTGCCGCTTAGTCCAAAGCCGGAATAGAGCGCCAGCACCGGCTCGGCGTGCATGTCTTCACACCATTCGAGGAATTCGAGCATGCCCAAGCCATCGGAGGCGCGATATCGCCAGGCGCTGTTGCCATGGCCGGTTCGATCTTCCAAAGGTCCGATGGTGGTCTTCCACGCCCAGCGTTCGGCGAGGCCTCGGCCTTCGAGATAATTGCCGCCGGGGAAACGCAGGAAGCCGGGCTTCATGTCCACGAGCTTTTGCATGATGTCCACGCGGCTGCCATTGGGACGATTGTTGTACGTCGGCGGAAACAGAGACACGAGGCTCAGCCACAAGGTGCCGGGCTTGGCGGCGGAAATGACAAAACGCGTGTCGGCGGTGGGCTTGACCTGTCCCGTCTTGAGCGTCAGCGAATATTTGTGCCACGCCGTGCCGACGGATGAGACAGTGCCGGACGCGTACGTTGTTTTGCCGTCGTTGCTTTCGATGGAAACGGTGAGAGGGCTGCTCATGCCGGCAGATGAACGCGCGTAAAACGAAGCTTTGTATTCGGTGTTGGGCTTGACGGGAATTCCCCAGTATCCGTCGTTGGCCACGCCGACGCGCTGGTCGTCGCCGACATTGGCGATGTCCAGTTTCAGGCTGTTTTTAAGGGCCGTTGTGTTGACGGGGTTATTGGTATCGATCGAAAACGTGCCGGTGGCGCCGTTGCTGTTCACGACTGACCAGTGGATCAGGTAGTTGGGCGTTTGTGGTGCAGGAGCGGTTTCGGGCGATGAGGCCGGGTTAGTTGCTCCACCCCGTCCGCGCCGGCCGCCGCCTCGACCGATTTGATTATCAAGCTGGCTGTTTTGAAAGGCGCGGTTTTGGATCAGTTCGGCATACAGTCCGCCGTCGTAGGAGTGATTGATCTCCTCGGTCATCAAGCCGTAGAACGTCGGGCTGATGGACTTGCCCGGATCATCGACTTTGACGGTGATCGTGGCGGCCGGGAATGTGGTGGGCAGTGGAGCGGCGGCCTCTTGAAATTGCGAGCAACTGATCTGCCCCAGCGCGAGGAACACCCCGGCCACAACGGCGCTTGTATTCTGGAAACGATGTCGCAAGAGCGGGCGAAATGATTTCATGGAGTTCCCTGTTGGCGGTTAAGTGCGGCGAGTTTATCAACTGCCGCGCGCGACCGCCATTGTTTCAGGGAACCTCATCCATGCATTATTCTTCAGGCGGCGGCCCAAAAGGAGGCGGGCCGCCTCGGCGCCCGCCGGGTCCACGACTGCCTCGACCGCGTCCGTTCTGGTCCATCATCGCGCCGCGCATGCCGCGGCCGTCGAAGTTGGACATCTCCACCACGCCGCGGTACCCGCCGACGATATAGGGAAATTTATTCGTCACGTGGTAGTGATAGCCGCGCACCGAATCGGTGTGCCCGTTGCATTGGTCCAGATCGGTGGGCGGCTTGCCGCCTTCGCCGTTGGGTCCGTAAACCGCGATGCCGTCAAACATATAGCCGATGAGCGGAGAGTGTTCGCCCGCCGGGTCGGAAAAGGACGTGTGAATGCACTTGGGATAGATGTGATAGTGATACCGGCCCATCGGATCGGGATGGCCGCAGCATTCATCGAAGACTTCATTTTTGGCGGCGTCCTGTCCTTCGGCGTTGTATGGGTTGTAAAAGGGAATGCCGTTGATTGCCACGCCGATCGGTCCCATGGGCAGCGGCGTCACACGGTCGGAGATTTTTGGTTCAAGTGGAATCTTGAATGCATAGTTCTGCTTTTGAATCGTGTTGGGATTGTAGGAATTGGGGAAATCACCGGTTGTGTGATCGGGTATGCCGTCGCTGTGAACGACAAGCAAATTGCCGATGGTTTCGACCCGCACGTTCTTGCGAAAGACTTTTGCGTCAGGTTTGGGCAGTTGAGCGGGCGCGGCTGCGCCGAATGCCGCGAGTAGAAAAACAAGACCGCCCATTTTCGCAAATTGTTTCATTTCGGGTCCTTTTGCCTATATTGTGATTGGTGTCGGGCGCATGCCTGATGGTTTAGCGAAAACGCCGCCGGCGACGGAAAAGAAGGTATTGCTTGACACCCTCGCGCAGCCCCTTTACTGTCTTACCGAGGTCAGTCGTCTGACTGTTTCCTCTTTTTGCGGAACACCTAAATGTCCGAACAGAGCCCCCCGGTTTCAGTTGTCCAGAACAAGGATATTCGCGTTGTGGAATTCACCAGCGCCAAGATTCTGGACGAAGCCAACATCGCGGAAATTGGATCGACCCTGAACGCCCTGATCGATGAATCGGAAAAACCCAAGATGCTGCTGGATTTTTCGAACGTCGATCACCTGTCGTCGGCGGCACTGGGGATGCTGATCAATGCGAACAACCGGATTCGCCAGCGCAACGGGCAATTGCGGCTGACGAACATCAAGGCTCCGATTTACGAGGTTTTTGTAATCACCAAGCTCAACAAACTATTCCGCATCCTGCCCGACCGGGCTGAAGGGATGAAAAGTTTTAGCGAGTAGGTGCGGCGGATGAGGATGGGAGTCGGAAAGTCCAAACGTCGCGAGCAACCATCGCCCAATGGCGAGTCGATGAAGTTCACCATTGGGTCTGACTTCACCGAAAGCCGTGACGTGCAATCCCGCATTCTCGAAGACGTCCGCAACTGCGGCTACGACGAGCAAAGCATCTTTGCGATCAAGCTGGCGATGGAGGAGGCGTTCATCAACGCCATTCGTCACGGCAACAAGCTGGACCCCAATAAGAAAGTGCATATCGAGGCGAAGATCAGCCCTGTCCGGGCGGAGATCATCGTTGAGGACGAAGGTCCCGGCTTCAAGCGGGAAAAGGTTCCCGATCCGACCACCGACGACAACCTGTGCAAATGCAGCGGCCGGGGAATCCTGCTCATGGAGTCATACATGAACAGCATCAAGTACACCAAGAACGGCCGCCGCGTGCGAATGGTGAGAATCAATCAAAGACACCTGAGCTAACCATTTGGGATTTTGGATTGTCGATTTTTGAATTCAATTCAAAATCCGCAATCCAAAATCCAAAATTGACGTTGATCCATTGAATTGCCCGCGCTTGGACCCGACAATCCCCCACCTGCATGATTCCGCTTCGTACTGACTGTCCGCTTCGCCGCACGCCTTGGATGAACTGGGCGATCATCGCCGCCAACGTCATCATGTTTATTGTCGAGCGTGCGCTGTGGCCGGAGAATCAGCCGTACGCGCTTCAGCCGCGCAATCCGCATCTGCTGCATTACTTCACGTATCAGTTCCTGCACGCCAGCCCGCTGCACCTGGGCGGCAACATGCTGTTTCTTTATATTTTCGGCAACAACGTCAACGACCGCATCGGGCACCTGGGGTATCTCGCGTTTTACCTGGCGGGCGGAGTGGCGGCGGGCATTGGGCACATGCTCTCCAGTTCATCGTCGGTCATCGGCGCCAGCGGCTCGGTGTCGGCCGTCACCGGCGCTTATCTCGTGCTGCTGCCCCGATCACACGTGACCATCCTGTACTGGTTTTACCTGATCGGAACGATCGAGTTACCCAGCGTCTATTTCATCATCTTCTCGTTTGTCATGGACTTTGCCATGGGATTTGGAGGCGGTGAGACCAATATCGCGCACACCGCGCACATCAGCGGATCGGTCTTCGGGTTCGGCGTGACGTTCACCTTATTGAGCCTTGGCCTGCTTCCGCGCGACCCGTTTGATTTGTTTGCTCTGTTCAAGCAATGGAACCGCAGGCGGCAATACAAGGATTTGGTGCAGCAGGGCTTTGATCCTTTCAACGCCGGGCCGAGAAATAGAAATACTCCGCCGGACCCCAATATGGGGCGTATCCAGGACTTGCGTGCCCAGATCAGCGAGGCCCTGGCGCGTCACGAGGTGGAAGATGCCGCCCGGATCTACCTGGAACTGCACGCCATCGATTCACGACAGGTTTTATCGAGACACAATCAACTGGATGTGGCCAACCAGCTCTTTGCCGCCGGAGTTTATCCCGCTGCCGCTGAGGCATATGAGAGGTTTCTTCAATACTATCCCAAGCACGATCAGATCGAGCAGGTTTACCTGGTGCTTGGCCTGCTTTATTCGCGGTATCTCAACCATCCGGACCGGGCCAGGCAGTATCTTTCCGCAGCACTGGAAAGACTCAACGATCCCCGGCAAATCGAGCTGGCGAAGCACGAACTTCAAACCGTCACTTCTTGAAAAACGTCCTGCCCTTTGAATTGAACTTGCTCAGGCGATTGTTGACGTAAAGCCCTTCCAGCAAAAACTCACCGACGCTGGCGAGCATGGCGGGGTCATTGGCATCAACCTCAAGCACCTTGGCCAGCTTGCCCGCCCAGGGGATGAACTTGTTGATCGCTTTCATATTGGCGACGAATTCCTCAGCGGGCAGGTCGTCGCCGCTGGGGAAGGTCAGGTTGTTTTGAAACTGTTCGACGATGGGTTCAAGTTCGCCGGCATTGAGCACGCGATTGAACACCGACTTCACCGCTTCGCCGATCAGCGACTGCACCAGCTTATCCTCAGCGCCGTCTTCCTCGGCGAGGGTCATTTCAATCTTGCCGCGGCAGGAAGCAACCAAATAATGCAAATCGCAGATGCGCGGCACGACGCGCGTTTCGCCGGTGATGAGAGCGCGTCGCTCGGCATTGCTGACGAGCGTTTCGGCATTGGCGATGCTGGTTCGCACCGATACACCCGACGCCTGGCTCACATGCGGGCTGGATCGGGCCAAACGCACGACCTGTTCGAGAATTTCCGACATGAACCGCGGCATTTCCACCTGCACACCGCTGGCCGACCCTTCGCTGTTTCGATTCAGCCACGCGTTGTCGTGAGTGACTCGAATACCTTCATCGATCGTCTCGGGATAGTGCGTGCGAATGACCGAACCGATTCGATCCTTCAACGGCGTAACGATTCGACCGCGATTGGTGTAATCCTCAGGATTGGCGCTGAATACGAGACAGACATCCAGGTTCAATCGGATCGGATATCCGCGTATCTGCACATCGCGTTCTTCCAGCACATTGAACAAACCCACCTGAATTCGCGGCGCAAGGTCCGGTAATTCATTGATGGCAAAGATCGCCCGATTGGCTCGCGGAATCAGGCCATAATGCATGGTCGATTCATCGGAGAGATAACGGCCTTCGGCGTGCTTGACCAGATCGATTTCGCCGATCAAATCAGCAATGGTCACGTCCGGCGTGGCGAGTTTTTCCTGGTAACGATCGCTGCGATGCACCCATTCGACCTTGGCTTCATCGCCCTGCTCGGCAAGGATTCGTTTGCCGGTCTTGGTGAGAGGATCGAGCGGGTCATCATTGATGTCCACGCCCGCCAGGGTCGGCATCCATTCATCGAGCAGGGTCGGCAAAAGTCGAATCATTCGCGTCTTGGCCTGACCGCGCAGGCCGAGAAACAAAAGGTCGTGCTTGGACAAAATGCCGTTGACGATTTGCGGAATGACCGAATCGCGATATCCCACGATGCCGGGAAACAGCTCTTCGCCGGCTTTGAGCTTTTTAATGAGATTTCGGCGAAGCTCGTCCTTGACCGAACTGGATTGATAGCCTGTTTCTTTCAACTGGCGGACAGTGGCACTATGCGGATGACTCATGCGGACATTCTTTCGCTTGTAAACAGAGAATAATAGGCGGCAGCCCAGGGAATTGTCATCCGCTAACCGGGGCCGATGCGTTTGCCTGCTTCTGCCCAGGCGTCGATGTATTGCGTTTTCGCTCGCTGATCCGAAGCGGCGGCAAAAGATCGTCGCATTCGAAACACGATCAATATACCAACGCAAAGAATGACCAGGACAATCGCCAGCAGCAGCCGCGAGTAGGCCACCAACTGGCGTTTTTCAATATCCGAAGCGCCGCTGGATGCAGACATTGCGGGAATAAGAAACTCGTTGGAGACGATCCAAATCAAGAACGAAAATCCGACAAGGAATGCAGCAATCGCCCAGATCGATCGGCCAAAACGCAGCATGTGTGCCAATTATTCAGATTGTCCAGCTACCATTTTACGTCCGCCCGCGCATGAACGGGGTGCTTGGCCGCCAGCTTATCGAGAAGTTTCTTGTCGTCGGCGTCCAGTTCTTTGGGAACGACGATTCTGACAATGACAAATTGATCGCCCTGCTCGGTGCCGCGATGAACTCCGCGTCCCTTGATGCGCAGTTTTGCGTGGCTGCTCGTGCCGGGCGGAATCGTGAGTGTAACCGGTCCATCAAGCGTGGGGACGGTGAGCTTTGCGCCATTGATGGCTTCGTAGAGACTCACGGGCAGTTCCAGCAAGACATCAATTCCATCGCGGCGGTAGTACGGGTGCGGCTGAACGGTGGTGATGATGAACAGATCGCCCGGCTGGCCACCGGTCTGCTGGCCTTTGCCGCGGATGCGCACGCGGCTGCCGTCTTTCACGCCGGCGGGAACTTTCACTTCGATCGTTTCGAGCTTGCCGTCGCGATTGATGGTCAAAGGCAAGGTTGTGCCGCGCGCGGCTTGTTCAAATGCGAGGGCTACGGGATATTCGACATCGGCGCCGCGAGGCGGCTCGGCGCGGGCGCGTCCGCCCCGCCGTCCAGCTCCGCCGCGATTGCCGAAAAGCTGTTCGAAGATGCTGCTGACCCCGCCGTTGCCGCCCATGTCGCCCAGGTCGAAATCGAAGTCTTCGACGGTCGCGCCACCCGGCCCGCTTTGCCAGGTGTGCGTACGAGCGCCCGCCTGTTGCGCCCGGCGGAACGCCTCCGCCGCCTGTTGCTGGCGCGGGTCGGCATCTCCGTATTGATCGAAGTTTTTTCGTTTCGTTTCGTCTGAAAGAATGTCGTAGGCTTCCTGCACTTCCTTGAATTTCTCAACCGCTGAGGGATTGTTACGATTGGCGTCGGGATGGTATTGGCGAACGAGCTTTCGATATGCCTTGCGGATTTCATCCTGCGAAGCGGTGCGTGAAACGCCTAAAACGTCGTAAAAGTCGCGTTTAGCCATAGATTCCTGTTTCCCATCTTACCGGCTACAACTCATTGTAGACAGCGGATATCCAGAGTCCTTATGATCCCTTTCCTATGTCAGTCACAACGTGGAAGCAAAAACTTCAGTCCCGCATCCCCGAAAACTGGGCCAAGGAAATCGAAACGTATGAAGCGCAGATGGCGCTTCGTAAGCTGGGCAAATTGGAAGAACGAGTCTTTGCGGAAACCCGTCTTCGACGCGGATCTTATGGCCAGCGCTACGACAACGGCCAGCGCAACGACGGCATCACCACCCAAAAGCTCCCGTATTCCTCGATAACCAAAGGCCCGGACACTTATTGGGATGCTCCGGGCATGCAGCGAATCAAAATCCCATATGGCGGGCTCACACCGGAACAAATGATCGTCCTGGCGGAACTGGCCGAGGAATATTCGGACGGCATCTGCCACATCACCACGCGGCAGGATATCCAGCTTCATTACATCCATATTGAAGATGCGCCGCAGATTTTTTATCGCCTGGCAGCGGTCGGCGTGACGACGCGCGAGGCTTGCGGAAATTCGGTTCGCAACGTGACCGCCTGCCCATTGGCGGGCGTCTGCCGGACCGAGGCGTTCGACGTCACTCCATACGCCAAGGCAGCCGCGTTTTATCTGCTGGGCCATCCTGACACGCAGGATTTTGGCCGCAAGTTCAAAATCGCGTTCAGCGGCTGCGAGCATGAAGCATGCGCGCTGGTCTCCATGCATGACTTTGGCGGGATCGCGGTCAAAAAAATCGTCGATGGCAAGGAAGCGCGAGGTTTTCGGCTGTTCGTCGGCGGCGGGCTCGGCGCGGTTCCCCACCAGGCCAAACTTTACGAGGATTTTGTTCACGAAGAGGACATCCTTCCGCTGGCGCGCGCCATCGGCCGGGTGTTCGCGCGGCTGGGTGAAAAGAAAAATCGGAATCGCGCTCGCCTGAAGTTCCTGGTCCAGAAACTCGGCATTGAGGAGTTCAAAAAACTCGTCCAGGAAGAAGTGCGCACGATGCCGGATGACCCCACATGGCGCAAATATTTCGACGAAATCCCAAAATTCCACGAACAACCGGCTTGGCAAGGCGTGCAATTGAACGTCGCCAAACGCCCCGAGGGTTACGATGCCTGGGCATCGACCAACGTTTACGAGCAGCGACAAGCGGGCTATGCGGTGGCGACCGTCACTTGCCCGCTGGGCGATCTGACCAGCGACCAGATGCGAACGATGGCGGATATTTCCAAGAGATACTCCGGTGGCAATGCGCGAACGACCGTCGAGCAAAACATCGTGCTGCGATGGGTGCCTCAAAATAAATTGATCGACCTGTACAAGGAATTGAAAGCCATCGGCCTGGGTGAAGGAAATGCCGGCACGATTGTCGATATCACCGCCTGCCCGGGCACGGACACGTGCAAGCTGGGCATCGCTTCATCGCGAGGCCTGGCGGGCGAATTGCGGACGCAACTGGCGGAAAAGAGCGCAAACCTCGATCAATCGATTCGCGATTTGAGAATCAAGGTCAGCGGCTGCTTTAATAGTTGTGGCCAGCATCACATGGCGGATATCGGGTTTTACGGCAACAGCCGCAATGTCGGCGGGTATACCGTTCCGCACTTCCAGGTGATGCTCGGCGGCATGTGGCGCGAAAATGCCGGCGCTTATGCGCTGGCGATGGGCGCGGTTCCCAGCAAGCGCGTGCCCGCGCTGGTTGACGCCCTGACGAGCCGTTACGCAGCCGAGCGCACCGGCACGGAGACGTTCCAACAATGGTGCCAGCGAGTCGGCAAGAAAGCGCTCAAGGCCATCGTTGACCAGTTCACACCAGTCCCCGCTCATAGCGAAGACGCCAGCTTTTACACCGACTGGGGCGATCCTCGTCAATATTCAATCGGCGACATGGGAATGGGCGAATGCGCTGGTGAAGTGGTGTCGCTCGCCAGCTTCGGATTCTCCCAAGCCGAGGCCGAGGCGTTTGAAGCGCAGCTCCTTCTGGACGATGGCAAATTCAAGGAAGCGGACGAAAAAGCCTACAGTGCCATGCTTCGCGCCGCCCATACGCTGGTGCAGTTGCAATGGTTGGATGCGCCGTTCGAAGCCAGCACGATCATCAACGAATTCCGTACGCGATTCGTGGACACCAGGATTTTCTGGGACACGTATCACGCAGACCAGTTTTCCCGTTATCTTTTCGTTCGACATGAAAATGGGCCGGATACGCGTTACACCGCCGACACCGCCCACAAAATCGCCGAGGAGGCCAACCTGTTCATCGATGCATCTCACAAGGCTCACGCGAAGTATCAAGCATCGCTCAGCCCGATTGGCGGGAAGCAGTAATGGATTCTTCCAAGCTTAGCATCAAGTTGTTTGCACAGGATCAGCCGGCATTTGAGCTTGAAACCATTGTGCCGGTGTTTCATTCGTGGATTCAAACGCACGCGATCAAGGACCATCTATTGATCGACGTGGCCGACTACTCACACGTGCACAATGGTCCGGGCATTGTGCTGGTTGCCCATGAAGCCAATTATTCGGTCGATTATCGCGATGGAAGACTCGGATTGACTTATCAGCGCAAACAGCCGCTGGAAGGTTCGTTCATCGATCGAATCAAAGCGACCTTTGCCGCAACTCAGGCGGCGGCGGCTTTACTTGGGGAGCACCTCAAGCTCAGCGGCCGTGAAATCGAATTTCGTATTTGCGATCGCCTGGCAGCGCCCAACGATGAAGCGACGTTTAATGCCATCAAGCCCGAACTGCTGAAAGTCTGGCCGGGCGCCGGCGTGGAGCGTCGCCCGGAAAGTCAGGGATTGCTGACCATTACAATCAACCCGAAATCGCTTTCGTAATGAGGGCTTTTTCAAAATCCGAAAATTGCAGTCCCATGGCGGCCTGACGTCCCTTTTCGGACATCTTGGCCCAGGTTCGCCGCAGGATGTTGATGAGTTTCTCCTCATCCTTGTCACGAGCGAAATCAGCGAAGTAGTTTTCCAGGAAAACCAGGCAGATGACATCCTCCAGGGTCTGCATCTGCGGATCGGATTTGATTTTTTCCTTGCGCAATAGCGACTGCACCCGCGCAACGATGGTCTGGTCGTACCCTACCTCACGCAGTATTTCCGCGGCTTTTTCGGCGTGAAAGGCGTACAGCGTCTTTCGCCAGTTCAAGTATCCGGCCCGGTCCATCGGGAAGTTTTTTCGAGGAATTTCCCAGCGGCGCAGGTGCTGGCTGCGCGCCGCAAGCTGCAATTCCTCGGGGGCATCGGGGTCGAGCCGGGCAAGCCACTGGCTCATGCGCTGGGCGTAAATCGTCTCTTTGCCGTGCGGGTCGTGCGAATTGGCCTGGTCGAACCGTTGGATGGCTTTTTCAAAGAGACTCAAATCGTGCTGCATGGCGGCTATACCTCTGGCAATTCGTCCTTATAATGCAGCGGACCATGATAAGTCCAAAGGAGCCCACAGTGGCCAAGAAATCGCCACTCGCCGTCCGCCTTGCCGAGATCAAGCAGCGCATCGAAGATGCCTGTCGCAAGGCCAAGCGCGAACCATCGGAAGTGACGCTCGTGGCTGTAACCAAAACAGCGGCTCCCGAGCAAATCCGCGAAATCCTGCAACTCGGCGTGGCCGACCTTGGCGAAAGCCGCGTGCAGGTCCTGATCCAACGCGCCGGGCAACTCAACGAGTTTCATCAGCGGCAGCTCACCCATGGGGAAGCCGGCGAAGTCCCCACCAAAATCCGCTGGCACATGATTGGGCACATCCAGCGCAACAAGCTCAAGCAGCTTTTGCCGCTGATCAACGTGATACATAGCATCGACTCTCTGCGGCTGGCGGAGGAACTCGAAGCGATTCTCGCCAAAACGGGTCGCAAGCTGCCGGTGATGATGCAGGTCAACACGTCCGAAGAACCCCAAAAATATGGCGTGGCGGTCGGGGCTGCGGTGCATTTGGCCGAGCAAATCGATTCGATGCCCCATCTGCAACTCGCCGGACTCATGAGCATGGCCGCTTTGACCGAAGATGAAAGCAAGATACGCCTCGCGTTCGCCCGCACGCGCGAGATTTTCGAAGAAATGAAATGGAACAAGATCGGCGGCGCCAGCCTCAAGCACCTGAGCATGGGCATGAGCCACGATTTTGAGCAGGCCATCATGGAAGGCGCAACCATGGTCAGAATCGGCACCGCGCTGTTTGGCGGCAAGGTGCAAGATCACGAGGAAGAAGAATGACAAGGTGACCTGGTGACAAGGCGACACGATGAAACAGGACCGTCACCGCGTCATTCAATATGCCGGACATCGATTTCTTCAACTTCTTTAGGCAGTTATTGTCGCTGGTGGCGACGGTTTATGCGACGGTTGTGACGCTGCAGTCGCTTTGGGGCTGGTATGTCTGGCTGGCGGGGCAGGACAAATATATTGGCATGGTTCGCCGATATATCATTGTGCACGGCTTGCGGCTGCGGTTCCTGAAGTTTGTCGGCGACTTGTTCGTATGTATATTGCTCTGCGTCGTCTTCATTATGCTTTGGCACGCCCATCAACTCGTGCACGAGCTGAAGCTGGCCATGAATTGATGTGTTTGTCGGTATGACAAGCATTCCTCAAAGCTCCACGACTCCTCCCAGCGACACAATGGCTGCATCGGCGGCGGCGTTGCGCCAACTTCAGGAGATGCCCAAGGATGAACTGGAGCACCTGGCCGAGGATATCGGCGTCGAGCCGCACGAATTCAAGCCGCAGGATCTCGCTTCAGCGATTCACGAGCGCCGGCAGATGATTGCGGCGCTGGACCGCGCCGCCATGCTCGATGTCGTCCGCTGGGGACGCCGTCCCGTGCCTGCCAACGCTTCCAGGGAACATCTCGCCAAGGAAATCGCCAAGATCAAATCGATGCGATTCAGCGGATTGTCGCAGCCGGGACTGATCGTCCTGGCCGTGATGCGGGGCATCAAACTGCACGGCAATGAAGATGAACGGGAATTAACCAAGAGCCTCAAGAAACAGGAAGGCCTGTTTCGCAGGTTCAATCGCAAACGCCGGGCGTGGATCGGTTCGATCGTCTCCAACATGATCGCCCCGGATGAATCGGACGAGGATTACAAATTTCTTCCGCCCCAACCCGGCGCATCGGGAAACGCCCCATCGGCTTTGCGAGAAGGATCAATCAAGGACGAAATCGAAGAAGCCGGATTGATCGGCGGTTTGGCGAGTCGCGTCAAAAAGACGGCCGATTCCTATCTCAATCAAAAGCTGGACGAAATCGAACTTCGCATCGATAGAAAGCTCGATGAAATCGACAACCGCCTGGCGGAATGGCGCGACAAGGAAGTCGCCAACCGAATTCGAATTCTCAAGGTCACGCTCTGGGCCAGCGTCATTGTCGCGGGCCTGTCGTTGGTCTATTCTTACGTCCAGCTTTATTTCCCTCACAAATAAACCCTAGAATCCGCCGATGGCCTCTGAATTCTCCGGCATATCCACAACAAACGGAGAGACTTCGATTACCGGCGTCAAGTTCATGCTGCGGGCGCTGCGTTACCGCAATTATCGCCTGTTCTTCCTGGGGCAGGGAGTTTCTCTCATCGGCACGTGGCTGACCACGACCGCGACAAGCTGGCTGGTGCTGAGCCTGGCGCGCGGGCCGATGATCGTGCAAGTGGCGACGGTGCTCGGCGTCGTGCGGTTTGCCGGGCAGATACCCATGTCCGCAATCGCTCCGATGGCAGGCGTATTGGTCGATCGCTGGAACCGCCATGTCGTGCTGATGGTCACGCAGGCGTTTTCGATGATCCAAAGCGCAATGCTGGCGATCCTGACGTTCAACCACCACATCAATGTTCCATGGATCATCGGGCTCAGCGTATTTCAGGGATTGATCAACGCCTTTGATGCGCCGGCGCGGCAGGCGTTCGTCGTCGAAATGGTGGAAAACCGCGAAGACCTCCCCAATGCGATCGCATTGAACAGCTCGATGTTCAACGGCGCGCGACTGGTCGGGCCCGCCATTGGCGGAGTCATGATCGCTTCGCTGGGCGAAGGGGTTTGCTTTGCGATCGACGCGGTCAGCTATCTTGCCGTGTTGATCGCCCTGGCGATGATGCGGCTGCTTCCCCGCGAAGCGCATCCGCGCCCGCACGGCGCGTGGCAGGAATTGAAGGAGGGGTTTGCCTACGCCCTTGGATTTGCACCGGTGCGAGCGTTGCTGCTATTGACAGCGCTGATTAGTTTCACCGCAGCCGGCATACAAACCCTGCTGCCGATTTTTGCGGATGAAGTCGCTTCGAAAACCAACGGTGCCACGGTGTTTGGCTTTCTCGGCGCATCGATCGGGATCGGTTCACTGGCGGGGGCGATCTATCTGGCATCGCGGCGCAGTATCGTGGGCCTGGGCCGGGTGATTGCCATTTCCGCAGCCGTGGGCGGCGCCGCGATGGTTGGGTTTGCCGCCACCCGGTCACTGCCGATCATGTTGATCACCTCGGCCATTTCAGGACTGGCAATGATCGTCACGTTTGCCGCGAGCAATACATTGCTTCAGACCATCGTCGAGGACGACATGCGAGGCCGGCTGATGAGCTTGTTCATCGTCGCGGTGATGGGCGCTGCACCGCTGGGCAGCCTGGCGAGCGGTTGGCTCGCCGACCGGATCGGCGCGCCGTTCACCGTGATTCTCGCCGGCATTGCGTCGATCCTGGGCGCGTGTCTGTTCCTGATCAAAATTCCGTCTTTACGAGCGCTGGTCACGCCGATTTACATCCGCAAGGGAATTCTGCCGGAAGTCGCGACCGGCCTGCAAGCCGCCGACCGGCTCAATGTCACGCCCGAGACCTGATCTGGTTTATTCCGCCTCCAACCCGCGCCACAAATACCAGGTGGCCACCGTGCGCCATGGCCGCCAGCGCTCGCCCATCGCGCGTAATTCCTTTGCACCGGGACGTTCTTTCAACTTGTATGCGCGTTTCACTGCCTCGCGCAATCCCAGATCGTCCACTGGAAACACGTCCGGCCGATTCAGCACAAACATCAGAAACATCTCCGCCGACCATTGGCCGATGCCTTTCACCTGCGTCAGCGATTCGATGATCTCCTCATCCGCCATTTTCGCAAATCGATGCGTCGGAATCTTTTTGGCGGCGAACTTTTCGGACAGGTCGATGATGTACGCTTTTTTCTGCCGCGACAGGCCGCAGCCGTTCAGGCAATCGCAATTCTCGCGCAACATGTCCAACAGCCTTTGCGGATTTGGCTTTCGCCGGGGAAACAAATCGCGGAAGCGGTTGTACAAAATGTCCGCGACTTTCATCGAAATCTGCTGGTTAAAGATCGATATGCAGAGCAGCGCGTAATAATCGCTTCGCGGCACGATGTTGCAGCGGCCCACTTTGCGGATGATCTTGCGCAATACGGGATCAACCTCGCTCAGATATCGCGAGGCCTTGGACCAATCGGGCTTTTTCTTGGCTTTGATGTACCAGTTCATTCGAATCCAAAAGGGTAAATGGTAAAAGATGTAGAAACACAGCGCCGCTATACAATAGCTATTTGATGTCCGAAACGCAGACCATCCCAACGACGGCCTCTCAACGGTTCTCGACTTTTGCGCGGGACATCAAGATCAGCCATTCGATCTTCGCCCTGCCCTGGGCGCTACTATCGACGTTTCTGGCCGCACGCGGATGGCCAAGGCCTGTCGATCTTGGCCTGATCGTCCTGTGCATGGTGACTGCCCGCACGGTCGCGATGTCTTCCAATCGCCTGCTTGATGCACAGCTCGATGCCCGCAACCCTCGCACCGCCAATCGCGCGATTCCCAGCGGAAAGCTTTCCCGTCATTTCTATTGGATTGCCTTGCTTGTTTGCAGCTTTGCGTTCGTTGGCGCGACCTCGCTGTTCTGGTTCCTCAATCGCAATCCCTGGCCGATCGCGCTGTCGGTTCCGGTTCTTCTTTTTGTCTCCGCATATCCTCTGCTCAAGCGATTCACCCGGCTGTGCCACTACTACCTTGGCGCTGCACTCGGCTTAGCGCCAATTTGTGCATGGATCGCGATCAATCCGCATCTCGGGATGATTCCGATTCACATCGCGATTGCGGTTCTCCTGTGGACGGCCGGGTTCGACATCATTTACGCCTGCCAGGATTATCAAAACGACCTTGAAACCGGCGTGATTTCCGTCCCCGTCAAATTCGGCATCGGCCCGGCTTTGTGGATCGCTCGCGCAACACATCTCCTGAGCTTCTGGGCCATGCTTATTGTAGGATTTCATGGTCAACAGCTCGGAATCCTCTATCTCATCGGCGTGGGGTGCGCCGGCGTGCTACTCATCACCGAGCACCTGCTGATTCGCGCGAATGACCTGTCCAAGGTTGGAATTGCGTTTTTCACAATGAACGGAATCATCAGCCTGCTCGTAGGAACATTGGGAATCATCGATGTCTTGATGCATTGAATGTGGCACTGGATCACGCAGACCGATGCAGGATTAGGCGCTCGCATCGCGGCGGGCGCGGTGGTGTTTGCGATCCTGGCGATCGTCGATCTGCATCGTCATGGCCGCAACGCCAAACGCTGGCGGGAATACTTGTTTCTCCTGCTCTGCGTGGGTGCGGCTTTGACGTATGGCGTGGTGAATGACTTCATCACCTCCAGCATATCGTGGGAATACTTTTGTTTTGGAAAAGGACTGTGGCCGGATTCGGTTTCGACGATTCCGCCGGACCCGTTTGAACTGCATTTGGCCGCAAGTTTTGTGGGGATGAAAGCGACCTGGACCGCCGGGCTGGTCATTGGCGTGGCGCTGTTGGTCGCCAACAATCCGCGTGAAAATCGGCCGCCGCTTTCATTTGAAACGCTCGCCCGGTTTCTTCTTTTGATTTTCGCTGTCACGATTTGCGCCGCAGCCGTTTCAGGTACGATTGGCTACCTTGGCGGGTTTGCCAAATTATCGCAGGATTTTGCCGAAATGGTCCGCCATGACGAAATGCGGCCTCGGCGATTCATGGCGGTATTCGGCATCCACCTGGGCGGATACGTCGGCGGGCTGATTGGGACCCTTCTTGCGGTAATTCTGATCGTCAAACGTCGTCACCGCGATTCAACAGCCGCGAGAACGTGATGATTTCCACATGGAAAAAAGCGCCAAACCCGCCGCAAGCGGCGGGGCTAAAAGGAACCAATCTCAAACTGACCCGTTACCCATCTTCTTTCTATTTTCAAATCCGTTGACACAACTCGCTCGAAAAGCGGGTGAGCCTTATACTTCCGTACGTGGACGCGAAGCTTCAACCGATTTCCGAGAAAATATACGCCGGCCAGGAACTGGATCTGGACGACGGCCAAGCCCTGTTTGCCAGCCGGGATATCCACACCATCGGCAGGCTTGCCAATTTCGTCCGGGAAAAGCTGCATGGCGACAAGGTCTATTTCAACCGCAACCGCCATATCAATTACACGAACGTCTGCGCCCTCAGTTGCAAGTTCTGCTCCTTCTACCGCAAGCGAGGCGAGGAAGGGGCTTATGAAATGCCGGTTGAGCAAGTGGTGGAGACCGCCCAGAAAGCCGCGGCTGCCGGTGCGACAGAAGTGCATATCGTTGGCGGCCTGCATCCCTGGCTGAAGTTTGATTATTACCTGAACATGCTCAGCGGCATCCGGGCGGCGTGTCCCGAGCTACACATCAAAGCGTTCACCGCGATCGAAATCATCCACTTTTCGCGAATCGCGCGAATGAGTATCGGCGAGGTACTCACCGTGCTGCACCAAGCCGGCCTGGGCAGTCTGCCCGGTGGCGGCGCCGAGATTTTCGACGACCGCGTTCACGATGAAGTCTTCAAGGGCAAGGTTCGCGAGGACCGCTGGTTCGAAGTTCATCGCACAGCCCATAGCCTGGGTATTTACTCCAATGCGACAATGCTTTACGGGCATGTCGAAACGCCGGCTGAGCGAGTCAAACATCTGATCAAACTGCGAGAGCTGCAGGCAGAGTCGCTGGCTAATTGCGGAATGCGGAATTCGGATTGCGGAATGAATATTCAATCCGAAATCCGAAATCCGAAATCCGCATTCTTTAACTGCATCATCCCCCTGAGTTTCATCCCCGAGCAAAGCGAACTGGGCGCCCTCCCTGGCCCGACCGGATTAACCGATCTGAAAACACTCGCCATTGCACGGCTCATGGTGCCGAACATTCCTCACATCAAGGCGTTCTGGATCATGCAGGGAATTCACCTGTCTCAGGTGGCGCTGGACTGGGGCTGCGATGATCTGGACGGCACGGTGGTGTGGTACGACATCACCAAGCGCCAGGGTTCGGGCACGACCCATCAGGAACTGCACATCGAGGACATCCAGCGACTGATCCGCGAGGCCGGTAAAATACCAGTCGAACGCGACACTCTCTATCATCCCATCGACCGAAAATCCACGGTAAAGCCGCCGATGGCATCGGCGGTGGATGCCTCAGTTTGACCATTTCCTGCAAAAACCCGCGATTTCCGCGATTCTGAGCATCTGTGACCCCTTGGCGCGGGGGTGTGGCCTGCTATACTCTCGCCTCGTTTTTCGTTCGGAGATTCAACATGGCAACCAACGTTAAGCCCGGCGGGACGGTCCGCATTACCATCAGCAAATCCATCACCCGGGATTCCGCCCTCAAGACCCTCGAACGCCTGTTCATGATGGACAAGGCGATCCATAAACCCATCTCCGATCGAAGCCGCAACTTCAAGGAACTCCCCAAGCGCCGAGGCGGAACCATCTGGACCAAGCGTCCCAATAAGGTGCACCCCACCCTGGTCAAAGGAACGGCCGCGACCATCAAAGCCACTCCACAGCACATGCGGGACCTGGCCAGCGTGTCGGACTTCGTTGAAGTGACCAAGGCTTGAAGCGCCTTAGTTCAACGGGCCGCGAAAAGTATCGAGCAGGGTCGATAGATTGGCCGGCTTGATCGAGAACCCCATCGCAGCCGACTTAAACGGGCTGTTATCAACCCCGAGTCCCAGCGGAATCACATGCTGAGGCCTATGCGCCTTGGGCATGGAAAGGCATCGCTGGACCAGTTCATCTGCACATTGCTGCGGACTGCTCACGTCCGCAAGCAGCACATCAAACTGGTATTTTTGAAGATAGTGCCACCCTTCCGAGTGATCGCGGGCTGCGATCACCTCCGCTCCTGCCTGGCGTAGTCGCCGCGTCATCTCCAGGCGAGCTTGGGCACCGGCTTGAACCAGGAGAACCCTCGGTTTTGGCGGCAAAGCCCACGCACTGATGGGCATGGCCGCAAAAAAAATCCTGGGCTCATTCCGATTCTTCATCCAAATCTCTCCAGAAGCCATCCGTGTGCAGGACATGACAGGGCCTGAAGCAGGATTTGTAATCCATGGAACTACAACCGCTGATCCAGTAACCTAAATAGTATCGGGGAAGATTCATCGATTGTGCATGGGTAATTTCCCCCAGCGCCCCATACGTGCCCAAACTACGACGCGATACGGTGGGTTCGAAATAGAAATAGACGCTGCTGAGTGCGCTGGGCGTGACGTCACAAATACCTACCGCCAGCAATTGACCCGTTTGATCTCGATAGGAAAACTCAATCGTGCTCACCGGCGAGTCATATAAAAACCGTTCGAAATCCTCGCGCGAAGTTTCTCCAGGCTGATGATCGTGCCATGCCAGCACATACCGCTGATAAAGCTCGTATTTCTCGTCCGTGACGATCGGCTCGTCTATTGAGACTGAAATATCCGAATTGCGCCGCAGGCAACGGCGCTGCGACTTGTTCGGTTTGAACCGGTCAACCGGAACTCGGATTGGAATGCACGAGCGGCAGCCGCGACAGATCGGCTGATAGATCATCCGTCCGCTGCGACGAAAGCCGGCATCCATGAACCGCTCATAGACCAGCGGATCGACTTTCCCCGCCGCCAGCCAGCGCATCTGGGCGACTCGACCGGGGAGATAGCTGCACGGGTGCTCCGGCGCGACCTGAAGCGGAAACCGCACCGGCGACGGCCAGGCGGGATAATGCGAGAACGTTTGAGCTTCCACATTCATGCTCACCCCCTTCTGCCGCTTGCGGCTTAGCGCCAGGCCGCAGGCGGCTAATACGCCTGCGCGAACAGCACCTGCGTTTTCGTCTCCTTGCCGCTGAAGATGCATTTGCCCGGCGCTTTGGGTTGGTCAAATGGAATGCACCGCACGGTGGCCTTGGTCTCCGTTTTGATCTTCGCCTCGGCGTCTCGATCCGGCTCGAAATAGCAACGAACAAAACCGCCTTGCCCGGCGATGATCTTCTTCATCTCATCATAGGTCGCTGCATCGCGCGTGTTCTGTTCACGGTACGCACGCGCTTTTTCAAGCATGGAGGCATGAACCTCGGTCAGTTTTGTCGAAAGCCATTTCGCGGAAACATCGCCGATCGCGACCGTCTCCTTGCCACGGTCCAGCCGGCGCTTGAGGACGCAAACACCCTGCTGCACATCGCGCGGGCCGACTTCGATGCGGAACGGCACGCCGCGCTGTTCCCAATGATATTGCTTGTCGCCCGGTCGCGCATCGCGCCAATCGACGACGATCTTCTGGCCGGTGTTCTTGTCGAAGAAGAAGCTGGCGATGTTGTCGCCGGAACGGCGCTTGAACGCAGCCTGAATTTCCTTCTCGCCGACGAGTTGCCCGAGCATCTTGTCGATGAACTCCTGCACGGCCGTGTGTTCCTCTGGAGTTTTGAAGATCGGCACGATGGCCGCCACCACCGGCGCGACATTGGGCGGCAACACCAGCCCCTCATCATCGCTGTGCGCCATAATCATCGCGCCGATCAATCGCGTACTCACGCCCCAGCTTGTCGTATATGCAAATTGCTGTTGCTGATCGCGGCCCAGGAACTTGATCTCAAACGCCTTGCTGAAATTCTGTCCCAGGTTGTGACTCGTGCCGCATTGCAAAGCCTTGCCATCCTGCATGAGTCCTTCGATGCAGTACGTTGTTACAGCGCCGGGGAATTTTTCCGAGTCGGTCTTGGTCCCTTTGATCACCGGAATCGCCAGCGTCTGCTCGGCAAAATCAGCATAAACATCGAGCATCTGCATGGTTTCTTCCTGCGCCTGCTCGGCCGTTTCGTGAGCGGTGTGACCTTCCTGCCAGAGAAACTCGCTGGTTCGCAGGAACAGGCGTGTACGCATTTCCCAGCGCATGACGTTGCACCACTGATTGATCAGGATCGGCAGGTCCCGATAGCTCTGAAGCCACTGGGCATACATGTGGCCAATGACGGTTTCGCTGGTCGGACGGATGATCAGCGGCTCGTCCAAAGGCCCAGCAGGTCTGAGACCCTTATCACCCTTTTCCAGCCTGGAATTGGTCACCACCGCGCATTCCATGGCAAAGCCTTCAACATGCTCGGCTTCCTTGGTCAGAAAACTCTGCGGAATCAGCAGCGGGAAATAAGCGTTTACATGGCCAGTCTCTTTGAAGCGCCGATCCAGGTCGCGCTGGATGGCTTCCCATATGGCGTACCCTTCCGGGCGGATGACCATGCAGCCGCGCACCGGAGCGTAATCCGCCAGTTGCGCAGCCTTGATGACGTCCAGATACCACTGGGCGTAATCGTCTTTTCGCGTTTTGATGTTCTTAGCCATAGGCGGGGAATAATAGCGATCAACGAGTCATTGCGTTAGCCGGTTGGGTTCGTTTTGCGTTTTCGACTGGTTTTCGGGACCCCACGGCGAAGCCGTGGGCGTTTGAGCCATTGTTAGGCAGGGCGATTTTGGCGGTTCCAGTTAGTGAACGTATTTTTTAAGGAATGAAATGATTTCGGACTTTTCGCATTTCCCGGCTGCAAGATTTATTACGAGATGGTAAGGGTATGCCCCGGCCATGGCAGGCAGGTCTTCGTGAAGAAACCGTCCGCCGTACATTGCGCGAGGTTGAGCAATAGCGGATTCGAGCAGGCCCATGTCGCGCACGCCGGGGTCGCCGCCGTATATATCAATTGAATCGCGATGCAATTCGATGATGCGCAACAGGCTCAGAAAACGAGGCGCCGCCATGACGATTATTCCGCCAATGCCTTGAGCATTCGCCCGTAACGTTTGTGGACCTTCTTCACAGCCGAGCGAAACTTGGCTTCTTCTGCTTCATCGACAACCGGAGAAACAACCAGGGATTGACCGTCTGTAGTAAGATTTAATGGAGTTTCGCCGCTGATGTTCAACAGTTCCATAATCGGCTTATCAATAACAAGCGCATAACTGTTGCCATGCCTGGTGAGCTTTTTGACCATGTTCGGTGCTCCCGCAAAACGTTGATACATTGTATCATCGGTCAACGTCCCCTTGCCAACTGAGTTCCCTTTGTTGAAAACGCGATCGTAACCCTATTTGCATCGTATAATTAACAGAGCCGAATGGAGCAGACATGAAACATAATGGCCAGGCAAAGACATCCCGGTCGGGAACGAAAAGGCCGGCTTTGGGCTCCCTGCCGTCGCATATGCCGATGGGCCAATTTCTGTTTGAATATTTGCACCGGCGAGGCGTGCGACACTCATTCGGCGTGCCTGGAGATTTCGCCCTGCCGACGTTTGCCTGGCTGGACAAGTCGCCAATTCAAAGCATCACGATGACCCACGAGCCAGGCGCGGGGTTTGCCGCCGACGCTTATTCGCGGCTCAACGGGATCGGCCTGGTTTGCGTGACGTATTGCGTGGGCGGGTTGAATGTCGTCAACGCCATTGCCGGCGCCTATGCCGAAAAATCGCCGGTGGTCGTGGTCAGCGGCGCGCCTGGGCGAAAGGACCGCGAGAAAGATCCGCTGCTGCATCACAAGGTCAAGACGTTTCAGACTCAGCAGCGCGTCTATGACGAAGTCACGGTGGCCAGCGCGGTGCTGCTGGATGAAGAGCGTGCCGCCAGCGAAATCGCCCGTTGTGTCGAAGCGTGTCTTCGGCACAAACGTCCTGTTTATATCGAAGTGCCGCACGACATGGTCGATCGGGAGATTCCAACGGTTGAGCCGGTCGAGCCGCTGCCGTTGCCATCCGATCCGCAAACTCTCGCAGCCGCGATCGATGAGTCCTTGCATATGCTCGCCCATGCGAAAAAGCCGGTTTTGCTCGCGGGAGTGGAGCTTCATCGATATGGCCTGACCGATGTTGCGATCAGGCTGGCTGAATCGATGAACATTCCGATTGCCGGCGACCTCCTGAGCAAATCGGCGGTGCCTGAAAATCACCCCCTTTACCTGGGTATTTACGGCGGCGCGATGAGCAGCGACAAATCGGTTCGGCAATACGTCGAATCCGCCGATTGCGTGCTCATGCTTGGCACGTTCATCACCGACATGAGCATGGGGATATACACTGCCAAACTCGATCGCAGCCGTTCGATCCTGGCAACCTCCGAACAGATCAACGTTTGCTATCATCGATATGAAGACGTTCAGTTCACGGACTATCTGCGGGAGTTGAGCCTGGCGGTTCGCAAGCTTCGGCCTCGCAAGTTTGCGCATCCCAATCCTCATTCCGAGCCGCAGCCGCTGAAGAAAAGCGAGTTGACCGATCCCCTGACCATGTCCGAAGTCATGCGGATCGTGGGGTTGAACCTGGACGAGAAATCGTGCGTTGTCAGTGATGTTGGGGATGGGCTGTTTGGAGCGATTGGAATTCGCACGAGCAGCCGCGCCGAATTCATTGCGCCGGCATATTATTTATCGATGGGCTTCGCCGTGCCCGCGAGCATCGGGGTGTCGATCGCCGACGCCGATCTTCGCCCCTTCGTGCTGGTGGGCGATGGAGCGTTTCAAATGACCGGCCCGGAGCTTTCGACGGCTGTGCGACTGGGTCTCAAGCCGATCGTCCTGGTCCTTAATAACGAGGGATACGGGACGATGCGTAAAATCCGTGATGGCCGATTTAATGTGATCAGCCAGTGGAACTATGGAAAAATCTGCGAACTGGTCGGCGGCGGCGAGTCCGACGTCGCTCGAACCAAGGGTGAACTGGACGGAGCGATTCGATCGGCGCTGGGAAGCAAACAATTGCACGTGATCGATGTTCGCCTGCCTCGGGATGATGTCAGCCCGCAGCTTCGAAGCATGACCGAGGAACTGGGCCGGCTACGCGGCCGCAAGGGCCGATAATAGGTGCTCGATTCGGGCCCTGAATTGTTATGTCGCCAGATTCGATCTTTTTGACGCTGGACCTGCTAAAATGAACGTTGGGATGAGCAAGCCTTACATAGAGATAAAACGAACCCGTAAAAAGGTAAGCCTGCAAAACGGCAAACTGATGATTGGTCGTCAGGAGGGTTGTGATGTTGTGCTGGAAGACACCCAGGCCAGCCGCAACCACTGCGTGATCGAACGCATCGGCCAGGACTATGTTCTGCGCGATCTCGATTCACGTAACGGCACCCGGGTAAATGGCGAACTGATCAGCACCGTGGTGCTCTCTCCGCAGGACGTCATCACCATCGGCACGACGAGCATGACGTTTATCGCCGGCGATGAGGATGAGGATAAAGCCGATGGCCTCGATGTCCTCTCATCCGATGATCTGGTCGAGGTTGAAGCCGGCAGCGACGAAGAGCGGGTTGCACCCTTTTTGCCAAAAGGTCTCGATTACGAGCAGGGTTTGGAGAAGCTGGCCGATGCGCTGGGCGATCAGGGATTTGGTGAAGGGGACATCGAACTAATCAACTCGCGCGGCGGCGTGACACATGCGGCCTCCAAAGGGCCAGTCAAAGGAAAACGCGATCCGGTTGAGCTTTTTCGACTCCTCCTGCTTGTATGCTTCCGAAGCCGGGCATCCGACATTCACGTCGAACCTCGTTCGGACGGCCACCAGGTCCGTGTGCGCATTGACGGCACGATGGTCGATATCATGCGCATGCCCAACCAGGTGGGCGTACGATTTACCACGCTGGTCAAGGTGCTGAGCGATATCGACATTGCCCACAAGAATTCGATTCAAGAGGGACATTTCACGTCCTGGGTGCCCAATCCAAAGGCCAAGGGAAACAAGCGACGAATTGACTATCGCGTGAGTTTTGCCCCGGCGCTGCATGGGCAGAAACTGGTCATTCGAATTTTGGATACCGCCAACGCTCCGTTGCGGCTGGCGGACCTGCAATTGCCCGCCTGGATGTTTGAAGAAATCGGCTCTGCCATTCGTCAGGATAGCGGCATGGTGCTGGTTGCCGGGCCCACCGGTTCGGGCAAGACCACATCGCTTTATGCATTGATTCGGAGCATCGAAACGACTCGCCGCAACGTCGTGACCATCGAAGACCCCGTGGAAATTCAGATCGAAGGCGTGACACAGATTCCGGTTGATGAAGCCCACGACAAGTCATTTTCACAACTGCTTCGTTCGGTATTGCGGCAAGACCCGGATGTGCTGTTGGTCGGCGAAGTACGAGATGCCGAAACCGCCCGCATTGCCATGCAAGCCGCCATCACCGGGCACCTGGTCTTTTCGACGATTCATACGAAAGACACGATAGGCACGATTTTCAGATTGCTGGATTTGGGAGTCGAACCCTATCTCGTTGCCCAGGGCTTGCATGTGATTCTCGCACAGCGATTGGTCCGAAGACTATGCCCGTATTGCAAGAAACCGAGCAATCCGACGCCCGAACAGCGGGCTGCGATGGGCGAGGCGGGCGCGAAAACCATGAAAATCTTCGGCCCCCGCGGATGCGCGCGATGCCTGGGAACCGGGTTTGCCGGGCGACAGGCGTTCTTCGAACTGCTGGTTGTAAATGACGCCCTTCGCGACGTCATTCTCCAAAACCCGACGATGCAGGACATCACAACCGCTATCGCCAAGGGCAAATTCATCAAACTTCAGCAGTCGGCCTACCAATTGGTGGCGGACGGGTTGGTACCTTTCGAAGAGGTCGAGCGAATCGTTGGACGAGACCGATAAAATCGCTAGAGTGAGCCTTTTGGTGGTTTGTTGTGGCGCCTAAGCTGTTTTTGAACACGACTAAATGGGTGGGAGCCGATACTAACTGCTTGACGCACGGCTGTTTTCGTGGAAACTTTGGTTACTCGTCGGCGTCAGGGGCATAGCTAGAGTCGATGCATGTCTATCACTGCTGAATGTACTTCATGTGGCCGAAGGTATCAGGCGCCCGATACGATGGCGGGCAAGCGGGTGCGCTGCAAGCAGTGCGGCAACATCTTTTCCCTGCCTGACAGCCCGGACGATGAAATGTCGGACGGCATGCAAGCGCTGGCAGAGCTTGAAAAGAGTTTTCACTCGGCTGACGCAACCTCCGCGGGCGAAGATTCGCCCCCCGCCTCCGGCGAATCATCCGAAGAAACGCCGCCCGAAGAGGAAGAAAACTATTCGGGGGACTTTTACGGCCGATCAAACGTCCGCTTTCGATATCCGTTCGCCAAAGAGATTGATCTCTGGCTACCTCCTGCCTTGATCGTTTTATCCCTGATTTGGCTGATTACTCAATCCATCAACGCCAACGAAACCAGCATTCGCTGGTTGCCCTGGCTTCGAATTGGAGTGGCGCTTTTTTGCTTTTCGGTATTGATTGCGCCGCTGACCCTGGCACTGATTCGTTATGCAGGCCGGCGTTTTAAGTTCCAGATGCCCAGCAATGACCGAAGGCGGGCGTATGCAATTTACCTGTTTGCCTTTGTGATGGGTTACGCCCTATGGATCGCCGGGGACGGCCAAATCCCCGCGTTGCTGCTGGGCAGTTTTGCGGGGGTCGCGCTGGCGAGCGCGGCGCTGTGGCTTCTCTTTCGCTTGTATCCCACCGAAATTGCCCCCACCGCCGGGTTCTCTGCAATCGGGTTTTTCCTTGGATTGGGCATTTCCATCGGATTGGTGTTCGTGGGAAATCTTGTGGTCATTCAAACATTGCTGGCAATGAAGTCGCCGGATTCCCTGCCTGCCAGCCCATTTGGACCGCACCTGCCATGGATCACCGCAGATCAACGAAACGCGTTGACCGCGGGAAATAATCCTAAATCGCCCGTGCCCTCCCCCTCCAATCCGCCGCGCACCTCGCCAACACCAGCGGCCACGGAAAATCGCGATGCGGTCCCGGTCCGCCAGTCGAGCCTGACGCCGGCGGAAGTTTCGCCTGTCGTGAAAAGTCTTGAAATTGCACCGCTAAAGGAAGCGTTCGATCAAATCATTTATCCATTGACGGATTCCGGTTTTCGCGCATTCCAGCACGCCAGCGGTTCAAACACGATCATTGATCTGCGGGACGCTCAAACATGGGCACAGCGCGCTTCCGCCTCATTCGCAACGGCACCAGAAGTGTCGGGAAATCGTTACGTATTGAGTCCTGACGGAAAGTTTGTCGCGCACATTGCGACATTCCCAAGGCTTTCGGCACAGGTTTGGAGCTTTGCGGACCGCAACGTGGCCTACGTGCTGCCGCTCAGTGACGAGAAGCTGACGGACCCTGAATTGGTGGGATTTGTCGATTCGCAGAAGCTAATCGTCCGATGGCAACGGCCAGGCGGCTACGGGCTGGATATCCGAGACCTCACTTCCAATCAGCGGATTCGATTGATTGAAGTTCCCCGTTACGAACTGGATGCAACAGCGATTTGCGTCAGCCCCAAGGGAAATCTCGTCGCGATTGCGGCGGCCGTCGGTAACAAGCCTTCGCTCTTGATTTATGGGTTGGAAACCGGCAAGGAAGTACCGCCGGTGGTCATCGGTTCACTCGACCCGCGCTGGCCAGTCAAACCGACCGGCATGGCGATCACGGCTGACTCCAGCAAGCTGGGCATCATCTTCGAACAAGACGGCAATGCGCTGTTACTCGCCTATCAAATCGATGCTGATCTAGCCAAAATCACGCAGGTGGCGGAGCGGATTTATCCCGCCGGTTCCATGCCCACGCGCAGCTCGCAGTACAGCGGCAGTTCGCTGAGCTGGCTTCCCGATGGGAAAAGCTGCCTGCTTTATGGCCAGGGAATTTTCGACATCGCAACCGGCCGCCGGATTGCGGAACTCCGGTTGAACAATGTTCAAACTTGTCGCGCAAGCGTTCCCAATCTGGTCGAAATCACCGCCATTCCCGACGATGTGCGCCAGGTTATTTCTCTGCGTCTGGATATGGATAAGCTCGCATCGCTCCCCCGATAATTTTTTAGTACCTGCGTTTTTTGCGGCTCTTCGCGCCGTTGGTGTGCCGAGGCTGCGGCCTTTTGACGGGAGGGCGCTTGGCGATTTTTTGCGGCTCGGCGCCATCACGCTGACGGGCCCGAACCACCAATTTGATCGGCACGTTTTGGAAGGGCAGCATTTCTCTAAGCCGGTTGATGACGAACCGCTGGTAATTGACGTCAAACAGATTGGGATTGTTGACGAACAGCACGATCGTCGGCGGCGCGGAGGAAATCTGTGTGGCATACATGATCTTGGCGCGCTGGCCATGCGACGTCACCGGCACGCGTTCTTCGAAAATCTGCTCGATGGACGAGTTCAATCGCCCCGTGCCGACCCGGTCGTTGGCTTGCTTAAACAGGTGCTGCGCCATATCCAGCGCCGCCTGCACGTTGCGGCCGTCCTTGGCGGTGACAAACGCCACCGGTGCGTAACTGATCTGCGGCATTTCCGTGTGCAGATACTCAATGAACTCCTTCATCAAATCTTCATCGCTGATATCAGCTTCCGGCGTGCCGACCCGGATTTCGCGGGCCTTCACAATCGACAAATCCCATTTATTCACCACCAGCATGACCGGCTTTAACTCTTCGGCGATGTATTGGGCCAACTTTCGATCCGGTTCGCTTAATGGTTCGGTGCCGTCCACAAGCATCATCACCACATCGCCGCGGCGGATCGATCGCTGGGCGCGATGAAACGAGTAATACTCGATGTCATGCGTCACCATCTGCCGTTTCTTTCGCACACCGGCGGTATCGATGACGATGAGCGTTTTGTCATCCTTTTGAAAACGCACATCCACGCTATCTCGCGTCGTGCCCGCTACTTCCGAAACGATGACCCGCTGGGGGTCGCCTTCATACAGCCGGGCAATGGCGTTGACCAGCGTGCTCTTGCCCGCATTTCGCTTGCCGACGATGGCGATCATCAACTGCGGCGGCGGCAGTTCGGTAGGAGCGCGGCGCAGGTCAATATTTTTCCGAATGGCATCGAGCACTTCGTCGAGATTCCGATGGTTCAGCGCCGACACGCCGATCGGTGTATCAAAGCCAAGCCTGGCGAAATCGCCCAGCGCTACGTCGGCAGCGGGCGCATCGGCCTTGTTCGCGATCAGTATCGTCTTAATTTCCTTCTTGCGCAGCAGTTGGGCGATTTCCTGATCGACCGAGGTCAGGCCATCCACGCAATCCACCACAAAAAGCACGAGTTTCGCCTGGGACATGGCGATCTCGATCTGCTGATGAATGTGTGCTCGAAGGTCGGGATCGTCAAAGCCATATCCGCCGGTATCCACGATCTCGATCCATTTCTTTCCGATCTGAATCGGCGTGGATACGCGGTCGCGCGTCACGCCGGGCATGTCTTGGACGATGCTGATGCGACGCCCCGCCAGCGCATTCAGCAGCGAGCTCTTGCCCACGTTGGGCCTTCCGACGATCGCGATGATTGGGAGTGAGGACATAAGTATGAGATTAAATTCACAATGTTGAAATCCTGCTTCTGCGCATGGCATAATGACTTGTGGTCGGGAACGAACCGTTCATGAGAGGGGCCAGCACAAAAAGGAGCCTGCCATGCCGATCGTTCAGGATATCCTCAACCAAAAGGGTGGAACCGTCTATTCCATTGAGCCAGATGCTACCGTACTTGAGGCTGTAACCAAAATGAACCAGCACAAGCTCGGTGCCCTGGTAGTCATGGAAGGCGATTCGGTCATCGGAATGTTCACCGAGCGTGACGTCCTTCGCAGGGTCGTCGGCGAAGAGCGAAATTCCCGTCAAACCTACGTCAGCGAGGTCATGACACGGGAATTGATCTGCTGCTCGCCCACCACCGAAATGGACGACGTCAGTGCCATCATGCAGCAGCAGCGCATCCGGCACTTGCCTGTATGCGACGACCAAAACAGGCTTCACGGACTCATTTCCATTGGCGACGTCAATGCCTGCCATGCATCGCAGCAGGAAGCACATCTGACCTTTCTGAACGAATACATCTACGGCCGCACGTAAATCGGCCCCATTTGGACGACTCCGTGGTGGGCGTGCATAATGTTTGCGCACCATTCGCGGAGTCCTGAATGTGGAATACCGCCCTGTCGTTTTGGGAATTGATCGCACGGGCATCGCGCGTATGAATTACTTCACCAGCACCGGCTCGCCATTGCGTTTGGCGGACTCATACATTGCCAGGATGATCGCAACTGCTTTGCGTGCTTCCGGGCCGCTGGTTTCGGCGTCACGGTTCTGATCCCACGCCGCGAGAATCGCTTCGATATTTGAAACGTGGTTCTGCACGGTCGAAAGATGCTGGCTGCCCGCGCCGCCGGCTTCGACTTTGGTGGCGTTGATTTTGTCCTGTAACTGCTTGTCCTGAGGCTTTTCGTCGCGGAATTGATACATCTTCAGACCATCTTCTGAAACCGCCATTCCGTTTTCCCCGCCGATTTCAATTCGCACTGCCCCGCCCGGGTACATGGCGGTTGATCCCATCATCGTGCCGAATGCGCCGCTTTGAAATTGAAGCGAGCAACTGAGCGTGTCCTCAACCTCGATTTCCTTATGGACGCGTGCGGCTGCGTAAGCGCTGACCTGTTTGACCGGCCCGGCGATCCATTGCAGCAGATCGACCGCGTGCACGGACTGATTCATCATCGCCCCGCCGCCATCGAGCTTCCATGTGCCGCGCCAGCCGCCGCTGCGGTAATACTCATCCGTGCGGAACCAAGGCGTGAAGCACCCCGCCCAGGCGATGCGCCCGAATCTGCCCTGTTGAGCTGCGTCGTACAGTGCGCGATTGGCCGGGGTCCAGCGATTTTGAAAAATGCACGCAAGCCTCACTTTGCTTTTTTGCGAGGTTTCGATCAGTTGTTCGATCCGCTGCATGGTGATTTCGATGGGCTTTTCCAGCACAACGTTGACCCCGGCCTGCATAACGGTCACAGATGGTTCAAGGTGATTGCCGCTGGGCGTGCAGACGTGAACCACATCGAGCTTCTCCGACGCCAGCATCTTGGCCAGATCGGTGTGGATATTGGCATCGGTGACTTCATTCTTTTGCAGAACCGATTTGGCGCGATCGGCCGAGACATCGCAGCAGGCCACGAACTTGGCGTTGGGAAGACTGCGCAATACGCGCATGTGCCATTCGCCGATCACCCCCATGCCGACAACGCCGCATCGCCAAATCTTGGACATTGGAGATTTCTCCGCCAAAAGCCCGGCCCTTTAGGGCCGGGGTCGCCTGTTTTTTGAATGTCCCCGGCCCTGAAGGGCCGGGCTTTTGCGCCTATGGAATAACTCTCACAAACCGGCGATTACCGAGTTGAAGGACGACCGGTTTGTCGAACGTAAAGTCCTTCTGATGATCGATCACTTTCTCGCCGTCGATTCGAACCGCGCCTTCCTTGATCTTTCGGATACCTTCACTATTGGACGAGACCATGCCCGCCTTGACCAGCAGCGGCGCGAGTTTGCTGGGTCCACCGGACTGCAATTTCGGCATTTCATCGGGCAAGCCGCCATGGGTGGTTCGCGTGAATTCCGCCGCCGCCTGCTCGGCGGCTTCCTTGCTGTGCAGCCAAGTGATCATCTCCGTTGCAATGAGCACCTTCGCATCGCGTGGATTGCTCGCGATTCGCGCTTTGAAATCTTCTGGCGGCAAATCCGTCAGCAACGTGAAATACATGTCCATCAGATTGTCGGGCAGCGACATGATCTTGCCGAACATCCCATCTTTGCCGCCGGGTGGATCGGTAATGCCGATGTAATTGCCCTTGCTCTTGCTCATCTTGATCGCGCCGTCCGTGCCGATCAGCAGCGGCGTCACAATCACCACCTGCCCTTCCTTGCCTTCCTCTTTCTGAAATTCGCGACCTACCAGGTTATTGAAAAGCTGATCGCTGCCGCCCATTTCGATGTCGGCATCGATCTTGACGCTGTCCCAGCCTTGAAGCAGCGGATAAAGCAATTCGTGCATGCGCACATCGACGCCTTCGGCGTATCGCTTGGCGAAATCCTCGCGCGTCAGAAGCTGGGCGACCGTTTTTTTGGACGCGAGGCGGATAATCTCCATGAGATTCATCGCGCTCAACCATTCGCCGTTCCAGCGAACTTCAAGGTGTTGCGGATCGGTAAGCAGGATCTTGCCGATCTGTGCGACGTAGGTTTTGGCATTGCGGTCGATCTCTTCACCGCTGAGAACCGGCCGGGTAGTGTTTCGCCCGCTGGGATCACCCACACGGGCGGTGTAGTCGCCGATAATCAGCACCGCCTTGTGGCCCCACTCCTGGAATTGCCGGATGACCTTGAGTGGCACGGCATGGCCGAGCGTGACATCGGGGGCGGTTGGGTCCATCCCCAGTTTCACGCGCAACGGCTTGCCGGTTTGCTGGCTGCGCTGAAGTTTCTTGCGAAGGTCCTCTTCGCTGAGGATTCGTTCGCAACGGCGCGACAAGGACTTGATTTGCTCGTCAATGGACATAGAGAACGGGATTGTATGAATCGCTGATGACGCCTTCAATGACGCGGCTGATATATAAACATCGCGACATTCAGCGCGTTGAACGAAGAATGGAGCAAAATCCCCGGCCAGAGGCTGCCGGTGCGCTCGTAGACATAACCCAGACACACGGAGAGAAAGAAGATCGGCGGCATGAGCCACAGTTCCTGATGCACCAGCGCAAAGATCAGCGAGGTGATGACAATCGCCTGCCAGCGGACTTTCGAGCCCGGAAGTGCCGGCGAATCGCCAGCGACCAGCGATCGCGCGCGATGAAGCGTGTAGAGCATGGCTGTCTGTAAATGCCCGCGAAAAAGCATTTCTTCCGAAATCGGCGCGAGCGCAATCGCGCTGAACTCTATCAATCGCCGCAGCGATGGGTCCGAGTCTTTCATGACTCGTAAAAGCAAATGGGCATCGGGATGCTCAAGCCCGACCAAATCCCACATGAGTTTAGTAAGCAAAGCCGCCACCAGCATCCACGGCAGCACGATAATTGCCGTGATCGCGCCGGACAATAATCCGCGCGGCAATTTGCGAGCGGTGAGTCCCAGATGCTGCAATCCATGTGGACGAATAAGTTCATTGACGATGGCAAGCACGACGATCGCGGTGATGGCACCGGCCGCGCCGAGCAGGGGTTTTTCCCGGTCGGCAATCTGCGTTGTCGCTCGGGAAGGATCCTGTGCCGAGCGGATCGACACGTACACAGACGGCACAAGCTGCATGGCACAAAACGCGAAAAAGAAGGCGAACCAGAGCGGCCCCACTTTTTCGCCGGCATCCAAACGGCCGGGCCCGACCACGCTGCGCCGGCGAAATACGCCCATCACTGCGGCAACCAACACCGCCGCCCCCGCCATCGCCAGGATGATCCAATTGTCGGCCAACCACGACCCAACCCCCGCCGGATTTGACATGCGATCATCCCACTTTACATTGACTCAGCGGCCATTATCGTCGGGCTGCGCGCCGGTTGCACCATGAACAGTATCCTCGATCAAATCATCCAAACCAAGCGACAGGAAGTCGCACAGCGAAAGCTTTCGGCACCGATCGAGAACCTGAAGGCCGCTGCTATTGCCCTGCCGAGGCCGAGGAACTTCTTCAGCGCGGTGACCAAGCCGCCGGTCAAGCTGCTTAATCTCATTGCCGAGGTCAAAAAAGCGTCCCCCAGCGCGGGTATTATCCGGCCGGATTTCGACCCGGTCGCCATCGCTCGAACATACGCCGCCGCCGGCGCCGATGCGCTGAGCGTGCTGACCGATGAGAAATACTTTCACGGGCACCTCAGCTACATCAAATCCATTCGCGAAGCTGTCGAACTGCCGGTGCTTCGCAAGGACTTTATCATCGACGAATACCAGGTCTATGAATCTCGCGTTGCCGGCGCCGACGCAATTCTGCTGATCGCCGAATGCCTTGAAATGAGCCAGTTGATCGATCTTCAGATTCTCGCCACCGAACTGAACATGACCTGCCTCATCGAGGTGCATGACATGGAAAACCTGATCCGCGTACGCGACCATGTGATTGGGTTTCCACATCGCGGCTACAGCCTGATCGGGATCAACAATCGCAACTTGAACACGTTTAAGACCGACCTGGGTACGACCCTGCGGCTGGCCGAACTGGTCGAAAATCGCGATGTCCTGGTCAGCGAAAGCGGCATCAACCATCGGGCCGATGTTCAAAAACTTGCCGATGCGGGAGTGCGCGCGATCCTTGTCGGCGAAAGTCTCATGCGCAGCGACGATATTGCCGGCAAGGTTCGCGAAATCCTCTTTTGACTCTGCCCTCCTCCAGAAAAAAGATTGCATGAGCGGAATTTGTCGGCTCACGCAATCAAGATTCAAATCAAAACAGTTTGACTTACAGACCGCCGCCCGGAGGCATGGCGCCGGGAGCTCCGCCATTCATCTGCATCTGGGCCTGCAAACCAGCCGCCACAAGGCTTTGCACGAGCGTGGTGGGCACATGCGTATCGATCCGCAAAGCGGAACCTTCGGATGCAACCGCTACTCCAATCGGCGGTAGATCGGGCGGCAGTTGAACTGGAAGCGCCAAGCCAAATTGCTTGGCATAGCTTAGAACCGTCGTAGCGAAATCGCCGACCGCCAGGTAGTAGGCAACGATATGTTGCCTGGGAAGCTGCGAGACGACTGCCTTATATCCATCACTGGCTTCAAATGGATTGGTGTTCGCCTTGGCGGCTGCGACCGTTGCCGCGAGGGTCGTATCGTTCAAGCCAATGGCTGTAAGCATGATGTCGTTTCCCACGACACCAAACTGGATAACCTGACCCTGCGGACCATACATCATGTTGAAAACCTGCGCTTGCTGCATGGAGACCGGGTTTTGTGGATTCATTTCGATGGTGGTCGCGAGCGTGTTGAACGTCACCCCGGCAACGGTCTTGGCGTTGGGGGTGTACGTCATTTTCATTGTTTCCATGCCCGGAGCGCCAATTGCCTTCATCAATTGCTGCTGGACAGTAAGCATTTTCGTGTTGGCTTCGATCATTTTGGCTGCGTCGCCACGGTTGATGGCAATCACCTGCATGATGGATTCAGTGCCGAGTGCGCCGCTTGGCGCGAGCACGCCCACCGTCCCGTTCTTGGCTGAGGCGACAGCGGATTTCACAGCCGTGTAATAGTCCTGCACGGGCGCCATTTCCGGTCCGACCGCCAGCAATTCCTTGACGATGGGATCGCCAATGTCGGTCAGCAACTGGCTCAGGACGGCCGGGCTGTGGACTCCACCGCCATATGCCAGGTATTTGCCCTTGGGCAAGCCGCCCAGGTAAGACTCGCTGGTATTGGTCAGGCTACTGGCAATCTTGCCCATGTAACTGGTGGGCTGAAACTCGCCCATGAGGGTCGTGTTGATTCCTTCGGAAGTCAGCGCCAGGCCGAAAGTGGCGGCATCGGCATCGTTCAGGCAACGTTCCACGCCGTTGAGCGCCTGATTCACCACAACCTTGATGACCGCGGTAAATTTGGTCGCCTGCGGATTTCGATTTAGCGCAGCTTCCAACGACTGGATCATTTCAGGCCGAGTCTTGGCAAGTTCCGGGCCAACCTTGGATCGCAACGCAACCATATTTGCATAAAGAATCGCATCCTTGGCGGCGATTTCCCTGGATGTTATGGGAGGCACAACCAATCCAGCACTGGGCTTTTCCGTAACCAGTTTTTTATTCGGGCTGATGGCCGCGTACTTGCCCCAATTGGCGACATTCACCGGCTGCGGATCGCCGGCGAACTTGATCGCCGAGACATCGCCGTCGGCGGTCGCGTCTGGCCAGTTGGAAAGAAACGCCTTGTAGTCGGTCACCGGCACGAGAATCAGCATGGCTTCAGATGGATCGCCTCCCACCTTGTCAGGATCGACCATGACCCACGCCAAATTGCCGGCGGTATCCAGACCCTGCTGGATATGCGCCTGCATCTGAAGAAATCCAAGCGGATCGGCTGCCGGAGGAAACATGGCGGCGATTCCCAGGTCCTGGGCAAACTTGGCGAGTTTGTCATTCACCGCTTTGAGATTGTTGACTTGAAATACAACCAGCGTGTCCGGCGGCACCTGCACGAGCTGTGCTTGAACCGCACAGTTCAGCAGCATGACCAGCGCAAGTCCCACAACCACCCCTATTTTCATTCGCTTCATCATGATCTCCTTATGGAACGGCCAGTATGGTACACATCGCCCCGCCGGGGTCAAAAGGCCTTTGTCTATAAAATTCCGCAAGTTCTATATGCGGGCATAGACGAGCGACGATACAATTTTGTTCAATGCGTCTGGAGATTTTTCCAATCGCCCGCAACCTTGATACCGGCCCGCAGTCGATCGGGGCGGTGCGCGTTCTGCGAATCAGTCTCACGGATCGATGCAACTTCCGCTGCGCGTATTGCATGCCGGCGGATGGCGTGCCCTGGCTTCCAAAAGACAATCTGCTGACTTTTGAAGAGATTTGCGACGTGGTGCGCGCCGCGATCGAAGTACACGGCATCCACCGATTCAAACTGACCGGTGGCGAGCCGACCGTTCGCCATGGGCTTTGCGATCTGGTCATGATGCTGCGCCGAATACCCGGCATTGAAGATCTTTCCCTCACAACCAACGGCATGCTTCTTCAGGATTTGGCATATCCGCTCAAACAGGCCGGCATTGATCGGGTGACGGTCAGTATCGATAGCCTTCGATCCGACCGTTTCGCCAAAATCACCCGCACCGGCGATTTAACCCAGGTGTTGAAAGGTTTGGATGCCGCTGAAGATGCCGAACTATTGCCTTTGAAAATCAATTGTGTCGTCATGCGCGGGACCAACGATGATGAAGTAGCCGACTTTGCGAGGCTCACGCTCAATCGACGGCTTACGGTTCGTTTTATCGAATATATGCCTCTCGGCGATGCGGCGGTTTTACATTCTCGTGATACGGGCGTCTCGTCCGTGGTCAATGCGTCGCACGGGCGAGACACCCGTGTCACAGTAGATGCATTGGAGACCGGCCCCGCCGGGGGCTGTGGCGCGCAAGACCGCGGAGATGTCTTTATCTCAGAAACTCAAGTGCGGCAAACAATTGAATCGGAACTCGGCCCGCTCATTCCAATCGATCGCACCAGCGAAGGGGGCGTCGGACCGGCCAAGGTCTTCCAGCTTGCCTTGGGTAATCCCCTGGGCCGAATCGGGTTCATCAGCGCCATGTCCGAGCCTTTCTGCTCGACCTGCAACCGCCTGCGCCTCACCGCAGATGGCGTACTGCGAAGCTGTTTATTTGAAGGTGGCGAAGTGGCCATCCGCGATGTGCTGCGAAACGAGCCCTTGCCGAACCGACGCCGGCAAGCCATCGCCCAGGCGATGACCGAATGCGTCCGCCTCAAGCCTCAAACCCACAGCCAACACGGCAACCAGCAAATGAGCCGTATCGGTGGATGAGTTCAAACCAGTGAATCACCCTACTGTGCTTGTTGCGCATCTGAAGCATTGCCGGCGCAACGCACGCTCGGGGCCGAATAACGAAGATCATTGCCCTGTCGAGTGAAACTCTTCTACAAGTCGGACGGAGAGAATTGGGGTGATTGCGCTGAAGGCGACATTTTCGCGCAACGCAGCATAAACGGATAGCGGCTGCGGTTTTAGGATGAAGCAAAGTGCTGCTGCCATTCTTGGGCCGGCCCATTAAAGAGCAGCGACACACTTGCCAGAACATCGCGGCCAAGGATGCCGCGCTCATCGTCGATAATCAGGTATCGGCCTCGAAAGGTCTTTTGAAGAAAAATCATGTCCAGATCGACGGCTTGAGTTCTACTACGACTCCCGTCAAAACCGATCAATTCATATTGGAGCGCTGGATCAGGAGTAATGCCAAGGCGAGCGATTGCACTGCGCGGAAGCAAAGTCGTATCAGCGCCGGTGTCGAGAAGGAGAAGTACATCAGAGACGCTTGCGCCACCAGCGATGCGCAACATAACTTGGGCGACCGGTGCGGGCGGATCGTAGTGCAGAGCGTCATAGCCTGGCATCGGGGGAACGCTCCACGATCTTTTTGCGAAAATCTCTGGACTGACTCGGATCAGCGAGGTGCGGGCTGTGAATCCGAGGATGAACTGCAGTTGACTTGGCACTTTCGCCGACGGAGGCCTGGCCCAGGAGTTCACGGAGTTTGGCTTCCACCAAAGCCAATTCTGCTGAACTGAGGCGGGGCAACTCGGCAATGATTTCCGCAGTACTCATGTCGATGGACATTATAGCATGAAATTGAAACGCCGACAGACGTAATATGATGGCCTGCTCAACTACTTAACCAAGTCATCTAAAACAGCCCGTGCGGCATTGATCTTGCCATCAAACCCACCTTTAGCCTGGCTGCGTCGTGGCTATTACCGGTTTGGCGCCAATTCCGTCCCTGGATTGCGTGATTGGCTTGATCGAGCCGTCAGGGTTGTAGAAAAGTTCTTCCACACAGACCGATCGGCGCCATTCATCGCCGTTGGATAGTTCAACGTTATGATAGAAGAAGTAGGACTTGCCCTTGAATTCGATGATCGCTTGATGGTTCGTGCCGCTGTTCGGGATGACATCGTTGATCACGCCGCGCCACGTCCATGGGCCGGTGACTTTGGCGGCCGTCATATAAGCAATTTTTTCGGGAAAGTCGTACGCATATGAAAGGTAGTACAGCCCTTTGTATTTGTGAACCCAAGGGGCTTCTGTGAACTTTGGAACTTCCAACGTCACGATGGGACCGTCCATTTCGATCATGTTGGACTTGAGTTTCACAAAGTGGCAGACCGTGTTGCCCCAGAACAGAAAAGCCTGGCCATCGTCATCAATGAAGATGGTTGGATCGATGTCATCCCAGTCCATCACTCGGCCGATCTTCGGATCAAACGGCGCCGGTGTCATGTCGTTGGTAATCAGCGCCTTGCCAATAGCGTCAACGAACGGCCCGGTCGGGCTATCGGAAACCGCCACACCAATCGCAAAGCCGTTGACCGTGCGATGGCTCATGGGCACGTACCAGTAGAACTTGCCGCTGCGCTCGATGACCTGGCCCGCCCACGCGTTGGCGCGCGCCCAGGGAAAAGCGCGCAGAGACAGTGGCGAGCCATGATCGGTCCAGTTGATCATGTCATCGCTTGAAAAACATCGCCAATCGCGCATGACAAACCGTTTGTTGTTGGACGGCGCTTCATCGTGGCCGGTGTAGAGATAGACGCGCCCGTTATAAACCAGCGCTGCCGGATCGGCGGTATATATGCCTCGAATCAACGGGTTGTCAGCGCGAGCGATGCCTGCAAAGAGCACCGCAACCCACGCTGCCATCATCGCCGGAAAGGTTCGATTCATTTTTCTTGATTCCTGTTTTGATCGGTGGATGAGCGTTATTTCGCCTGTCCGGTGGCTGCAGTCCAAATACGGAAGACGTAGTAGGTCGCCGGGACATTGCCGGTATTTTTCCAGCCGTGTAAATCGTTTGGCGCGATGTGAATGATCGAGCCCGTTTCCATCTTCGTGAATTGGCCGTTGATCATGGCAGTGAGGGTGCCGTCTTTGACAATCATGATTTCCTCTTCGGGATGCTGATGCGGCTCGTGTGCCTGCTGGCCGGGATTGAGCGTGGTGGAATGGACCGCAAGCCTGTCGAGCGTGGCGGTTTGAGAGTCGAAGAATGGTCGCCGCGATCCCACAGGCGTCGGCTCGGCGGGAATCTGATTCCAGTTGTAAACGGCGGATTTGAGCATTTTGAAAATTCCTCGGTTTGGATGGTCATTATCGCGAGGGAATCGGACGAGTCGAGACGGGCCGGCTTAAAAAGCACGAGCCCGATCGACAAATACTTTCGTTGAAAAGACTGCCAAATGGAGATATCGTCCTCTACATGACCACTCTGCAGATCAAGCAGCAGGCTCTTGCATTGAAGCCTCAAGAACGGCTTCGGCTGGTTCAGGATATCTGGGATAGCCTGGTTGAGGAGTCAGCATCGGTACGTATTTCTGAGCACCATCGGCGATTGATCAATCAGCGACTGGCCGAGCATAGTCAAAACCCCCAAGCCGCCATCACTCTGGCTGAAGCCCAGAGTCGCATCCGCAAACATCTTGCCGACAAACGCAAGAAATGATGCTGCCAGTCCGACTCCATCTGGAAGTTGTGAACGATCTGTCACAAGCAGCGGACTGGTACAACAACCAATGCCCGAAACTTGGGAACGAATTTCTGGATGCAGCGTATCGGGCCTTTGACCTGTTGGCTTCGCGCCCAAAGTCGTTTCCGATTGTCCACAAGCACGTTCGCCGAGCGCTAATGCGCCGATTCCCGTATGCCATCTATTTCAAAATTGAGCATGAGTCGATCATGGTGCTAGTCGTTATCCACACCGCGCGATCGCCCCAAGGGTGGAAGCAGCGACTGAGGTAAATTCGACGGTCGCCAACATCATGTGCCCTCAGTCCTTGAATACGTAATAATGGGCCCATAAAGCACGGGGAAACATCACTTTTTCTGCACCCTCGGGCGATACCTCATGCGACCGGAACCGCCTGCCGATGAATCGAAGCAGGGTATCAGCATTCGATCTGTCCTATAATTGACAAAGCATGTCCACAGCAACTGCATTCATCGCGTCGTGCGTCCAGACGGCCAAGGGAAAGGCTGCCGTCGTCCAACGCGGTTCGCGCGGAAGACCCCACGCCCGAAAACTCCTGCAGGTGCTGGCCGACAAGAAAAACATACTCGTTACAACGCATCAACATCCCGATCCGGATGCGCTCGGATCGAGCCTGGCGCTTTGCCAGCTATTAAGCCTCAAGCTCAAGGACGCCAAGGTCAGTATGTCGATCAAGGGCCGGATCGGCGGCGGCGTGAACGACGCGTTTACCCGGCACACGCCTCTGAGCCTCGTGCCCTGGGACGATCACACGCTTGAAGATTATGACGCGATCGTGCTCCTGGACGTTCAGCCGATGTTTGCATACAGCCCCCTGCCACCGGACATTTCACCGATCGCGGTGATCGACCACCATCCGGCCCCGGGACGAAAACTGAAATTCCCCTTCAGCGACATTCGCACGGATGTTGGCGCAACGTGCTCGATCATCTTCAGCTATTTCATGGAACTGGAGACCGAGATTCCGCCGGACCTAGCGGCCACGATGCTCTACGCGATTGAGACCGACCTTGCCGGCGCGGTCGGGATGCCCGGAAGCCTGGACAATCTCGCGGTTTCAAGCCTGACGCTCGTGGCCAACATGGAAAAGCTGTACCTGATGCGCTACGTCGATCTGCCGCAAAGTTATTACAACGCCTACTTTTCCGGGCTGAGTAATGCAGTCATTCACGACAACGCAGTGATGAGTTTCATTGGCGAGATTGATTCGCTTGAACAGCCGGCCATCATTGCGGACTTTTTAATGCGTCACGACAAGGTGCAGTGGGCGCTGGTGACGGCCGTCAATAACGGCAAATTGATCTTCAGCCTGCGCACCAGCGACTTGAAACGTTCGGCGGGACAAATCGCTCGGAGACTCATTCGCAACATTGGCGAGGGAGGCGGCCATCGCGCCAAAGCGGGCGGATACGTGAAGCTGGAAAATGGCTCGCCCACCGAAATTGACCGCGTCCGCCAGTTGCTTCGAACGCGTCTGCTCCGCGCTCTCAAGATCAAATCGACACGCGGGCAAAAGCTGGTGGGTGGGTAAATCCCCCTACCTTCACATCGTGTCATCATCGCTTGCGAAAAACGTTCATTTAATCGTAAAATCATGCAAACCTTCCCATGGCGAGGAAGTCTATTTCTGGGGAAATGAATATGCGGAACACGATGATTCGCTTTACGTTTGTGCTGATATGTGCTGCGTCGCTTTTGTGGCTCATTCCATCAGGTTCGATTCGGGGGCAAACAACTGCGCCTGCCGGCAAGGGCGGCATCAAGGGAACGGTTAGAACCGCCGACGGCCAGCCCGCGAGCGGCCTGCTCATGGTTCTCTACAAAGGTGATGCCCGTCCAAGTGGCGGCGGTGGTGGTGGCGGACGCCGTGGAAGTGGCGGCAGCGGCGGCGGAACGCGAGCGAACAATCCGCCCCCGCTGACGAATGCCACGACCGATTCGCAGGGAAATTACAAATTCGGAAATCTCGATCCGGGCAAATATACTGTTTACGCTGGCGGCCCCCCCGCTGCCGGCAATGCCCGCGGAGGCGGATCGCGCGGCAATGGCTCGGCTGAGGTCAAGGATGGCGCAACCGCTACGGTGGATATTCAACTCGCCCCCGCGCCGGTTCGAAGCGGAGGCACGGGTGGACAAGGTGGCGGTGGTGGCGGCGGACGCCGACGCGGCGGCTGATTAATCCCGAGCCGCTTTTCGCAATTCCGATTCGCTGACCAGGTGGAATTCTCCCCCACTCCGCCGGGCGATCGCCTGCAGCGCGCTGCTTGCTTCCAATCCGCTCAAATCAAAGGTATGCACCTTCGTGGAATGCCCTTTCACGATGTGCATCACCTGCTCGACAAACCCATCGTCCAGTTGAGCGCCCTTGGCGGTCGCCAAAATGATTGCCTTTGGATCAGCGGCAACGGCGTGAGCAAGCGCACTTGCCACCTCGGTCTGCCCATGGGCAAATACTGCATCGAGCGATTTCCTGGCCTCTTCGATTTCTGACGCCTTCGCGCTGGTCGTTCCGCCGGCTGGATAAGCATCGTCTGATCCATTATTCCAGAATACGATCTGGAACTTTCGATCCGCACCAAGAGATTCCACCGATTTGAATGTCGCTTCCTTTAGAAAGCTGAATACGTCGGCTGTCCCGCTGCCGCGATCCAAAACATAGATCACGGAGCTTTCCTGAATTGGCACGCCGCAAAACGATGGTGTAAGCGGCTGTGCCGGCTGAACCATTGCAGCCTGGATCGCCTGCGGACTCGATTGACCCGCCTGATTCGCAGCGGCAGATGGTGCAACACGAGCAGCCGATGGTTTGGGCGACGGCATGAACATCATCGCCGCAGCCAGCAATCCGGCAATCAACAGAAACGCGGCTGTAATGCGCGTCCAGTTCCATCGCTTGCGGGGAGCAGCCGCCCGGTCAAGCGAACTCGACAGGCCGCTGCCTGCGATGGCTTGCGCCAACTGGTCAAGCCCGGAACTGGGAATGGCGTCGTCGCGAACTCGTTTTTTATAAAGTGTTTTCGCGGGTTTGAGCGCTTGCGACTTCCCCGCATGCCGTCCCGGGACGGTTTGGATGGCGCCGCAATGTTCACAGCGGCAAACGCCGCCCGCAAAGGCTTCATCCATCTCGAGCATCCGCCCGCAACTTGTGCACGCCAGGGAAATCATGAGCAATTTCGATTACGGCTGCCACAGGTAATAAAACCCGCGCGGAAGAAACATGTCGGATTCAGGCAACTGAAGCGTCAGCACGTTGGATTGCGGATTCGGCACCTGTTCATCCGCATAGATCGTCCCGCGATATCCGTATGGCCGTTTGTACATCACCACCGTTGCATTGGGAGAATGGCTCATTTCCCTGGCGATGTCGATCGCGTCTTCAAGCCGGCCCAGACGATCGACCAGGCCGAACGTCACCGCCTGCTCGCCGCTGAATACCCGGCCATCAGTCGCGATCTGCAATTTTTGCGGATCGCTCACATCTTTACGATTGGCCTTCACCACCCCGACAAAGCGGTGATAATAATCATCGATCATTCCCTGCATGACCGCGCGAGCGGAAGGATCGAGCGGCTTGAACGGCGAGCCCATGTCCTTCATCGGGCCGCTGGTGATCGACTCGCTGCGAATTCCAAGCTTGGCCATCGCGGTGGAGAGATCCAGCGTCTGCATGATTACGCCGATGCTACCCACCACGCTGGTTGGACAGGCGACGATTACATCACTGCCGCAGGCCAGGTAATAAGCGCCGCTGGCGCACACTTCCTGTGCGGATGCTACGACAGGTTTATGGGTATTGGCGCGGAATCGCTTGAGGGTTTCGTACATGGTATCGGAGCAGGTCACCGTCCCGCCGGGCGAGTTGATGCGCAGGACAACGGCTTTGACCGAATCATCGACCGCCGCCCGATCCAGTTCCTGTGTGAAAAGGCTGAGCTTGTTTTCGCTGGGACCGATCAATCCGCCGCCGCGGGCGTTGATGAGCATGCCTTCAACTTCGATGATGGCAATTTTCTGTCCCGCCCAGCCGCTGCCGCCTTGCACGCGCACTTCGTCCAGCTTCCCGGCATTGGAAACCGGCGTGAGCAACAGGCTGGGCATGTCACAGCCCAATATGAATATCGCTGCAAATATCCCCAGAAACGACCAACGAGCCATACGACCTCCATGCCGATTGTCGAAAACTGCCTGCCCATCCCCTTACAATGGTCGCGGGGATTGTAACCATGCCTTATCACGTGAGCAAAAAAGAGTTCAACGATCTGGTCGAAAAAGCCTTGGCTGAACTGCCTCCACCTTTCGACCGGTACATGGAAGAAATTCCCCTGGAAATTTGCGACTACCCCACGTCCGAGCAAAAACGCAGCCTCAATCTGGAAAAAGGTCACCTGCTTCTCGGTTTGTATGTAGGGCGTCCCCGTACAAAACGACACGTCGAGGATGAAATGGTCCTTCCGGACCGGATCTACATCTTCCAGCAATCCATCGAACAGGTTTGTGAAAACGAGGAAGAATTGGTGAAACAAGTCCGCACGACCGTGCTTCATGAAATTGGACACCACTTCGGAATGTCCGAACAAGACCTGTCGGATTTAGGTTATGGCTAATCCATAAACCCCGAAACGTCCGAGAATTGGTATATAGACGTTGAACTTTTGTAATTCAGCGCTGTTGGTGGCGTTATACTTATGCAGGACAGCGAATTACGTACGTTTTTATGCGGCAAAAGACCTGAAAAGGGGATAAAATGTGCAGGCCCGAACGGGCAGGCGGGTTGAACCGTATCATAAGACAGGTTAAATCCCCCTTTCTCGGGGTCTGGATTTCTCTATCTGCCGGCAATAAAGCTCGAAAGGTATGAAATGGTTTTAGCAGGAAGTCGAAAGCTGGCGTTTGTATCCGCACTGGCAGCCGCCAGCGGCCTTATTTGCCTGATTGGCGCTGCACCCCAGCCGGGGATCATTACCGCCCACACCGAGCCTAATCTTCGCCTGCTGATGAACTTCCCGGCGGTCGGAATCATCAAGAGCGTCGCGGTAAAGGAAGGCCAGTCCATCAAGCAAGGCGATGTCCTGATGTCACTGGACGATGACATCGAAAAAGATGAATTCGACCGTCTCTCGCTCGAAGCCAATTCCACGGCTCGAATGGAATATGCGGTAAAAGATCGCGATTCCAAAGCCAACGACCGCGATCGCAAAAAGGCCCAGCCCGGGGCGTTCTCCCCTTCCGAAATTGAGCAGGCACAATTGGATCTTGATCGCGCCGAAGCGCAAATCAAAGTGACCGATCTGGATAGCCAGGACAGCAAGCTCAAAGCCAAGCAGCAGCGAACCAAGCTCGACAAAATGGTGCTCACGAGCAAATTTGACGGCAAGGTCGAAGTCATTCGACTGCATGAAGGTGAACTCACATCGGTTGACCCCGACAAGCCCGCGATCATCGTCGTGAAAAACGATCCCTGCTACGTCGTGATCAACGATTTGCACACCGCGCAGGTCGCCAAGCTCAAGGAAGGCGACACGATGGAAGTGAAATATCCCGACGACGCGAATTGGCAGCAGGCCAAGATCGTTTACATCACTCCATATGTGAACCCCAGCTCCGATTTGCAATCGGTGAAACTGGAAATACCGAATCCGGAAAACCGGGCGACCGGTTTGCCGATTCAGGTCAAACTGCCGGCCAAGTTGTTGGAAAAGGGATCGGCTCAGGGGATTTCGTCCAGATCAGATAATTAGCCCAAAAGATCATTATGGCTTCAGGAATTGTAGAACCATCACAATCGGGCTCGGAACAACAACCGCAGCAGCAGGCCCAGCCGCCGGCGCGCACGCGCCTGGTGCAGAGGCTGCTCGCCAACAGCGCAAATCTTCCGAATTTCATTCAGGAACTGATTCGCATGCAGGCGCATATCGTCGCCGGCACGGAAGCGGCTGCGTTTCTGGTCGAGCCCAGTCCGGATGATCCCAATACGCTGAATCTCAAGCCGGCTGCTCATATTCGCGAGGACAATTCCGATCCGCAGGTCCGGGCGGCTGCGCTCGAAGCCTTTGGACGAATCATTCAACCGTGCATCCAGCAGGGAAAAGACGGCGCGATTCAAATCGAAGACACGCACGATGGCAGCGAATGGCAGTATTGCCTGGTGACGCTGCTTCGCAATGAAGGCAATGTGGTCGCCGCCAGTGCGGTTGTGACTCGCGCCCGTGACAGCGAACGCGCCAAGCAGCGCCTGGAATTGATGGCGCTGGTGGCTGGGTATTTCGAACTGTTTACGCTTCGTCGTTTGAGCGATCAATCCCGCTCAGTGGCCCAGAGCCATCAGCATGTATTGCAACTGGCCACCTCGGTGGCGACAGCCGATGGCTTTGAGTCCGCTGCCATGAACCTGTGCAACGAGCTCGCCAGCCGCAGCGGCGCTGCTCGTGTTTCGCTTGGCTGGCTCAAGGGCGAACACATCAAGCTGCGGGCGATTTCCCACTCGGAAGAATTCGACAAGAAGCAAGAACTGTCCGTCCAGATCGTCCGCACGATGGAAGAATGCGTCGACAACGACGAGATCGTGCAATTCGAGCCGGATGGCACCGCCAGCGAAACCGTGACGCGCGAAGCCCAGACGCTATCGCGTCAGCAAGGCGGGCACAGTGTTTTATCATTGCCTTTGCGACGTGCGGGCGAAGTCGTCGGCGTCATCACGCTGGAATTTGCAGGCGACCAGAAGATCGGCCCGCAGGCCGCCACCGGCTTGGCAGTGGCTGCCGATCTGCTCGCCCCGCAGCTTTACGATCGCTTTCAAAATGATCGCTGGCTCGTCACCAAGGTTGGCCTGAGCATCCAGGAATTGGGTCGCAAGACGTATGGCCGGCAATATATGCTCGCCAAGACCATTGCCGCCATCGTGATCCTTGGCTTGCTGTTCGTCACGTTCTACAAGCCGATGTATCACGTGAAATCCCGCTTCCAATTTGTGACACAGGATGAACGGGATTTCGCGGCCCCTTACGAGGGACGGTTGGCCGAAGTCATGGCTCTTCCCGGAAACCCGGTTCACCAAGGCGATGTGCTTCTCAAGTTTGATACCGTCGAGTTGGAAATCGAACAGGCACAACATCAGACCGAGGCCGACAAGGCGAATCAACAGGTCATCCAATACCGCAGCGATCCGACCAAGCTGTCCGAAATGCTCGTTGCGCAGCAGGATCGCGATATCGCGCAGAAGAAGGCTGATGCGGTTGCTTACAAGATCGAGCAATCGACCATCAAGGCGCCGTTTGATGGCCAGATCCTGAGCGGCGATCTTCGAGACCGCAAGGGTTCAATGTTCAAGCAAGGCGAGCCCCTGATCAAATTTGCCCGCCGGGATAGTCTTGAGGGCAAATTGTTTGTTGAAGAGCGCGACATCCAGGATGTTCACGAAAATCAATCCGGCTACCTCGCGACCAGCGCCAAGCCTGCCGACCGATTTGAATTCAAGGTCAGGCGAATAGTCCCCGAGGGCAACATCAAGGATTCGGGCAACGTATTTGAAGTCTACGTGACACCGACGAGTTCAAGCGATGAATGGCGACCCGGCATGGAAGGCGAAGCCCGCGTTGACGTCGAACATCGCCGCCTAATTTGGATCTGGCTGCACAAGTTCATCGACTTCGTGAGAATCAAGCTTTGGATTTAATGAAGCTGGCAGCAGGCAGTAGGCAGCGGGCAGAGAAGGCTGCCTGCCGCCCGCTGCCTGCCGCCTGCTAAAAACATGCTGCAACTTCGTCCAACATTCTCTGAATCCTGGTATCGCGTCGTCAACCTCAAGCCCAAGCTTAGGGGTACGGCGCAGATTTCTCGCCAGTATTATCGAGGCGAGCGCTGGTATGTCGTCCGCGATGCGGCGTGCAATCAGTTCCACCGGTTGTCCGATGCCGCTTACCGGTTCGTCGGCTTGCTCGATGGACGGCGCACCGTCGGCGAAGCGTGGGAACTGGTCGGCGGAACACTCGCCGACGATGCCCCTACCCAACCTGAAGTCATCCAGATTCTCAGCCAGCTATACGCGGCCAACCTGGTCGAGACTGATATTCCGCCTGATGCGACCGTGCTTTTGCGGCGTCACAAGAAACAGACGCAACGGAAGCTTCAAGGCAGGCTGATGAACGTTCTGTTTCCGCGCATTCCCATCTGGGATTGCGACATGTTCCTCTGCCGCTGGATGCCGCTGGTCAAGCAGTTCTTCAGCCGCCTTGGCGCGATCATCTGGTTGGTCGTGGTGGGGATCGCGATTGCAGCGTTGCTGCCGCACTGGATGGATTTGCGAATCGCCGCCCGCGATGCGATCGACGTTTCGAAAAATCCTGAAAACGTATTCTGGCTGTGGGCCGTATTCGTTCTGATCAAGTTCATTCACGAGTGCGGCCACGCGTTCGCCTGCCGCCGGTTCGGCGGGGAAGTGCACGAAATGGGAATCATGTTCCTGGTCTTCGTGCCCACGCCTTACGTCGATGCCTCCACCGCATGGGCGTTTCCGAACAAATGGGCGCGCATGTTCGTCGGCGCAGCCGGCATGATCGTCGAATTGTTTGTCGCAGCGCTATGCGCGTTTGTCTGGCTGGCGACACATGAATCCGGTTCGTTCATTTCACAGTTGGCTTATAACGCGATGTTGATCGCGTCGGTTTCAACCGTCGTCTTCAACGCCAATCCCCTGCTTCGCTATGACGGGTACTACATCCTGTCGGATTTCCTTGAAATACCGAATCTTCAGATGCGCAGCCGCGAATACCTGGTGGGATTGATCAAGCGGCACGTATTTCGGATCAAGCATCAACAGCCGCTGCCGCCCGTGGGCCAGCGCGTGCTGCTGCTCCTGTACGGCATCTGCTCGAATATTTACCGAGTTTTCGTCGGTTTGATGATTATCCTGGTGGTCACCGATCGCGTGCCTGTATTGGGCGTATTGATGGCGATCGGCGGCATGATTACCTGGGCGGTCGTGCCGGTGGTCAAGCTGTTCAAATATCTGACCATCGACCCGGAATTGCACCGCAAGCGAGGCCGAGGATGGGCGTTCAGCGGCGCGGTCGCGGCGCTGGTCTTTGTGCTTGTGGGATATATCCGTTTCCCGCGAAGCATTTACGCGTCGGGCATCGTCCTTCCCGAAAAACACGAGGTGCTTTATGCCTCTTCGCCGGGCTGGGTGACGCAAATCGTCGCCAAGGACGGAGCGAAGCTGAAAAAAGGCGATGTCATTCTCGTCTGCCGTGATGTCGATCTTGATACCGAGGTGGCCGCGGCTGAAGCCGAGCTGGAGAAACTTCAAATCGACATCACTTACGCGAGAGCTAAAAATCCGGCTCAACTCGAATCTGATTTGACGATTCTTCCTTTCCGCGAAAAAGCGCTGGCTGACGCAAAACGTCGCCAGGACGAATTGACCGTTACCGCGCCAATCGACGGGTACCTGGTCGCGCCTGAACTTGAGAACGTACAGGGCAGATATGTCCAGCGCGGCACCAAGCTTGGAACCATCGCCCAGACCGACACATTGGTCGTTCGGGCCACGATCGAGCAAACTGATGCATTGAAATTCGATGTCAATGAATCGCAGACCGAAATTCGTCTGGTCGGAAAACCCGAACTGGTTTTACACGCAAAAAGCGCCAGCGTATTGCCCGGCTCGCAGGATGAACTCCCCCATCGCCGGCTGACCCAGTCGGGCGGCGGGGACATCGCCAGCGATCCGCACGATCAGACCGGCCTCAAGCCGCTGGTGCCGCAGTTCGAACTCAACGCGGTCATCGCCAATCCCGATGGCCTGTATTACGCCGGCCAAGGCGCCAATGTCCGCGTTAAGCTTGATAATGAGCCGCTCATTTTACGCTGGCGCGACCGGTTCTATCAGCTCCTGAACAGCCGCAGCAATGGCAAATGGATATAATTGGAAACGAAATGGTTGTTCGCGTTTTGATGTGTTCAACAATCACCCGGCAGTTTTTCCATGAGTGATCTCGCCACACGTGAACTCTGGTCTGTTTTTGACGCCCGGCGCGTCAAGCTGCCGGAGCTGACCGCCTACGATTCGTTTTTCAACGGCATCACAGGCTGGTTCAAAAACCGCATGCACAAGCGCGTGCGCGAACGCCTCCGCGCACAGGCCGAGCGGATCGAAACCTATTCCGCCGAGATTCACAACCTGGGCGCCGAACGCTTCCGGGAAGAAGTCGGCGAAATGCGCAAGCTGGCGCGGCTTGGCAAACTCGAAGGCGATGTCTTCGATCGCAGCGTCGCGATTGCCCGCGAAGGCTGCTGGCGCGCGATCGGAAAAAGGCCGTTCCATGTGCAGTTGATGGGCGCGCTGGCGATGTATCACGGCTATATCGCTGAAATGGCAACCGGAGAAGGCAAGACTCTGACGGCAGCGCTCATGGCATCACTATGGGGCTGGAGCGGCAGGCCGGTGCATGTCATCACCGTCAACGATTACCTGGTCGCCCGCGACGCGAAATGGAACGAGCCGATTTTCGAATTGCTCGGCATGCGGGTCGGCAACGTCGTTCACGACACTCCGCCGCGCGATCGCGTGGATCATTACCGCCGAAACATCGTCTATCTCACCAGCAAGGAACTTGTCGCCGACTTCCTTCGCGATCAGATCGCATTGGGCCCGACGCGCAGCAGCACGCAGGCGGCGGTCGGCTTGATGACGCGCGGCACGCCGCAGTCACCAATGATGGTGCCCGGCTTGTTTCGCGCAATCGTAGACGAAGCGGACAGCCTATTGATTGACGAAGCCGTTACGCCGCTCATCATTTCCAATTCCCCCGAAAACGAGGCCAACGCCAAGCACTATGTCGCCGCCCGCGAATTGGCCAGTCATATGGCCGAGGGGCGCGATTTCACCATCGACTGGACCGTTCGAAACATTGATCTGACCCCCGGCGGACAGGCGCGCCTTGATGAACTCGCCGACGCCACCGGGCAAGGCGGCTTCTGGCGCGGCCAGCGCCGGCGCGAAGAATTGGTCACCCAGGCGCTGGTCGCTCAGCATTGCTACGTGCGCGATGAACAGTATCTCGTCGCGGAAGACAACACGGTGCAGATCATCGACGAATTCACCGGCCGCGTGATGGAAGACCGGTCGTGGCGACATGGATTGCACCAGGCGATTGAAATCAAGGAAGGCGTGCAGGTGACGGCCGACAAGGAAAACCTGGCGCGTCTCAGCTTCCAGCGATTCTTCCGGCAATATCCGATGATCGCCGGCATGACCGGAACGGCGTGGGAATCCGCCGGCGAAATGTGGCAGATCTACCAGCGGCCCATCGTCAAAATCCCCACCAACAAGCCCTGCATTCGCGTGCAACTGCCCACGCAGTTCTACGACACGATGGAAGAAAAGTGGAACGCCGTCATCGAACGGGTCTGTCAATTGAATGAAACCGGCGTGCCTGTGCTGGTGGGCACGCGATCGGTGCTCGCTTCTCAGGAAGTCAGCAAGCGATTGGCGGCCCGCGGCAAGGCGCATCGCGTGCTCAATGCGACCCAGACCGCGCAGGAAGCATCCATCGTCGCCGAGGCCGGTCAAAAGGGAAAAATCACCGTCGCCACCAACATGGCCGGTCGTGGCACGGATATTCTGCTTGGCCGAGGCGTGGCTGATCTTGGCGGATTACATGTCGTTTCAACCGAACCCCATGGCTCGGGCCGGGTCGATCGACAGCTCTTCGGCCGCGCCGCACGGCAAGGCGACCCCGGTTGCGCCCAGATGTTCGCCTGCGCCGAAGACGACCTGTTCATGCGCCACGCCGTACATTTGCGCAAAGCATGGCGACGCATCGGCGCTGATCGCTTGATTAAATATTCGCAATGGAAAGCCGAAAAACTGGCAAGGTTCAACCGCAAGCAAGTCCTCAAAAACGACGACTGGATGGACCAGGCCGTTCCGTTCTGATTCGGATCAAATCCGCTCCAGAGCCACGAGGTCTTCCAGCGTTTCCCGCCGGCGAATTACCTTGTAGCTGCTGCCATCCACCAAAACTTCAGCCGCGCGCGGGCGGTTGTTGTAGTTGCTGCTCATGGCAAAGCCATAAGCTCCGGCCGTGAAGACCGACAGCAAATCGCCTCGGCGCGTTTGCGGCAACGGACGATCCTTGGCGAGGAAATCCCCGCTTTCACAAATCGGGCCGACGACATCCACCGTTTCGCCGTCAATCGGCTGAATATCGCGATTGCGCCCCTCCGGCACGTTGCCCGGCTCGGGTTTGACCGGCCAGACAAAATGAAATGAGCCGTAAAACGCGGGGCGAATCAGGTCGTTCATGCCCGCATCAACGATGACGAACTTTTTGTCGCCGCCGGTTTTGCGATAAAGCACGCGCGTCAGCATAATGCCCGAGTTGCCGGCGATATATCGCCCCGGCTCGAGCGCAACCTTGTACGGCTTGCCGATGAGAAACGGCAACAGCGCCTTGGCATGTTCGCTGGGCGGATGGGCCTGGTCGGGGCGTTCGTAATTCACTCCAAACCCGCCGCCCAGGTCAAACCATTCGATTTTGCGGCCCTTGGCAGTCAGCCGGTCGATCAACTCGGTCATCTTTTTGGTCGCGTCGATATAAGGCTGAATCTCATAGATCGGCGAACCAAGGTGCATGTGCACACCGGCCAGCCGCAGGTTTTTCAAGTTGCGATATTGATCGAACACGCGCTCGGCGCGTTCGATATCCACGCCGAATTTCGTCTCTTTCTTGCCCGTGGTCGTATATTTGTGTGTCTTGGGATCGACATCCGGATTGACCCGCAGCGCCCCTACCGCAACCCGGCCGACCTCGGATGCGATGCGATTGACGTTTTCGATCTCCTCTTCGCTTTCCAGATTGAAAGCCGCAATGCCGACGTCAATCCCCTGGCGAATTTCCTCATCGGTCTTGCCGACGCCGGCATAGATGATGTGTTTCGGATCGCCACCGGCTTGCAGAGCGCGAAACAATTCGCCGCCGCTGGTGACATCGAAACCACACCCCTGTTCAGCCAGGAGTTTGCAGATGTTGATGTTGCCGCAGCTTTTGATGGAATAGCAAATCGTCGGATTCACCGGCGCGAACGCCTCAGCCAGTTGGCGATAGTGATGAATCAGCGTTGCCTTGGAATAGACGAAAACCGGGGTTCCCACCTGTGCCGCGATTCGCTCGGCCGGCACGTCTTCGCAATATAATTCGCCGTTTCTGTAATTAAAAAAATCCATGTCGTCCGATCCCCGCATCCGTTCCTTAAGTCATTTTCTTGAGATAATCCCACGCCGCCCGGGCCACTCCCGCGGCGGTGGTTTCGTATGGATAAAGCTCCACCGTCACCCGTCCAGTGTAGCCGATTTTGTCCAGTGCGTCGAAAACCGAGGGAAAATCGATAGCCCCTTTTCCCGGCGTCAAATGCTGGTGCACACGGTTTTCGCCAATGTCCTCCAGATGCACATGAGCAATATGTTCATTCATGCGGCGAATGACTTCGGCGGGATCCTCACCCACACAAAACAAATGGCCGATATCGCAGTTCATCTTCAGCAGCGGCTCATTGCGGAAATAATTATTTTTGAATTCGAGATATTCGCGCGAAGATTCGATGAACAACCCCGGTTCCGGTTCGACCGCCAGTATCACGCCAAATTTCTTCGCAATCGGCAGGACTTGCTCCAGACCACGAGCAAATCGACGTGCCGCTTCTTCACAAGTGAGTGTCGTGCCGATCAAAGGCCCGCCGGGTTGAAGGCTTACGGTTTTTGCACCGATATCGGCCGCCAGTTCGATTGCGGCAACGGTGTGGTCGATCCGCGACTGACGTAACGCAGCATCATCCTCGATCCAGGTGGGATGATACGTGTCGCCACAGGCAAAGAGCGTAAATGCGTTGACATTGCTGACGGTTAGCTTGCGCGTGGCCAATTGCTGCTTCAGAGCGATTCGATCCGGCGGACCAAACGTCGCGGGCAAGGCGTGCGGCACGTCCGCCATGATCTCGACGGCGGGATATCCAATCTCGGCGATTGCATCGACCGCCTCGGTGATCGTGTTTTTTTTGAATGCGTTTGTCGAAAAAGCCAGGCCGACCATCTGCAAGGTTTTAGCACGCCCCTCCTTGCGTGCCAATGGGCTGCTGGGTCAGTTTGAAATGAGTTCATTTAGCCCCGCCGCGAGTGGCGGGTTGTCGAGCACCAAACCTGCCGCAAGCGGCGGGGCTAAAAAACAGCTTTGGACAACAAAAACGATTTCCCATAAAAATAGCGATCATGAGTGGTTTGAGCTATGAATCCGCGGGGGTCAGTTACGACTCACTTGATGCGTTCAAGCGCCTTTGCCAGAAATTCGCCTCCTCAACCACTTCCGCATTGCGGGATCACGGCTTTAGCGAACCCGAGTCGATCCGAGGCGAAAGCGCTTACCTGATCGAGACGCTCAACGAATATTTAGCCCATGTTGAAGAAGGGCTTGGCACGAAAAATCTGATAGCCGATGCGATGCTCGAAGTCACCGGCCAGAGTTTCTATCAGAACATGGGCATCGATACAGTCGCCACCATTGTCAATGATTTAATCACGACCGGCGCGCTGCCGATTTCGGTGGCCATGCACGCCGCTGTCGGCGATGGAAGCTGGTTCGACAATCAAAAACGCACGGAAGATCTCGCTCAGGGGTTTGCCGAAGGCTGCAAACAGGCTGGCGCGGTTTGGGGCGGTGGCGAGACTCCGGCTTTGAAAGGCATCGTCAACAAAAGCACGATCGTGCTGGCGGGCTCGGCGATTGGCCGGATCGCTCCCAAGTCCAACCGTATTCAGGGCAATGTCCGGGATGGCGACGCGATTATTCTCCTCGCCAGCAGCGGCGTGCACACCAATGGCCTAACCCTCTGCCGGGCGATTGGCGATCAGTTGCCGCAGGGTTATCTCACCCGGATGAGCAACGGCCGTACGTATGGCGAAGCACTTCTCGATCCATCCGTGATTTACGTCAACTTCGTTTCCGCCTGCCAGAAACAGAATCTGCAACCCCACTATGTCGCTCACATCACCGGTCACGGATGGCGAAAACTCATGCGGCTTGAAGAGCCATTTGTTTATCGCATGACCGAGATTCGCCCCGCCCCGGCGGTCTTCGAGTTCATCATGCAGAAAGGTCCGGTCGAGCTTCGCGAAGCATACGCGACGTTCAACATGGGGGCCGGTTTTGCGGTTTATGTCGATCCTGCCGACGCTTCACGATACCTGCAAATCGCCCGGCAGACCGGATACGAAGCATGGATTGCAGGCCAGGTGACCAGGCAAGGGTCGCGAAAAGCCGTTGAGATCACACCGCTGAACATCACCTTTGAAGGCGATACCCTCAAAGTCCGATAGCAAAGTTCCCGCCAATTATTTTTGTCTTTGGGCACCATTCGAGAGTAAACTGATAGCGTGTCGGAAATGCTCCGTGTACAAGATCTTCCCTCCGCCCATCTGATGGAGCTGTTGCTTCCCGAAGCAATTGATCCGATGGAATTTGATCGCCTGAATGAAACGGTCCTCCAGGTGCTTGATGGAAAGGCCAAGGAGCACTGGGTGCTCGACCTGACCAGCGTCACCTACATGGGCAGCGCCATGCTGGGATTGATCGTGAATATCCGCCATCGTGTCAAAGCTGGCGGCGGCAAGCTGGTGCTGTGCAACATGTCCGCCCAGCTCGCGGAAATCTTTCGCATGTGCAGCATGGAACGCCTGTTTACAATTGCCAAGACCCGCCCTGATGCCCTGAAGTCTCTTGGCCAATAGTTCATCTCGCGGACTGAGTTGCCGGCAGTGCCATCTTTTCCTCCACTTCCGTTAAATTGCGCCGCGATTCGGAATCATCGGGCTTGATCTTCAGCGCAGCCTGAAAATGGTCTCTTGCTTCGGAGAGTCGCCCCACCTTCTGCAAATCTTTTCCCACGATATTGTGTGTTCCGGCCAGGTAATCCCGTAGCTCGCTGGGGCGTTGTTCGATGAGATGAATGGCCTGCAGTCGATGCGCGATCGATTCATCGGTCCGGCCAAGCTCGCCGAGTACACCGGCCAAGCTTTGCTGGGAATTCACGTCGCTCGGATATAGCTCAACGGCCTTTTGAAGGAATTCCGCCGATGTATAGGGCTGATGTCGCATATCGTACGCATGGGCGAGATTGTCCAGGGCGATCAGACTGTTGGGATTGACGTTTAGATTATGCTGAAACAGCGAAATGTCGTCTTTCCAGTATTGCGCCTGCACAAATGAAGCGACCGCCCAAAGCGGCAGGACGACCAAAGCCGGCTTCAGCAACGATGTTCGCCACCGAATCAATGAAGCCACCACCATCGCAGGCCCGAACATGGCGAGATAGAGGTAATGATCCGCGGTTGTCGAGAAATATTGGAATAAGAACGTGACCAAACCCAGCGTGGGAAACAGCGCAGCCACAAAAACCGCCCCGGCCGCGATACCGGTCCGCCAGCGCCGCCAAAGTCGTAACAAGAGAATCGCCAGCGCGGTCGGAACAAGCCATGTAAAATAAAACCACGACTGCCCCATCACATAAGCGGGCCTGCGTCCGTAATCGATGGCAAGATTGATCGGCAAGACGAGTTTGTAGAGATAGAACGCCAGCGCATCGCCAACAATCAGCGGCCTTGCCCAAATCGGCGCGGGAGGCACACCAGTCGCGGGTTGAGATATTTTCCCAATCACGGCACAAGCAAGCGATAGCGCAAACCACGGAGTCAGACAGAGAATGGTTTTTCGCCAGGGTCGATCTTTAAGCCAGACTTCAATGACGAAAACAACCAGTGGCACGACCAATGCCGATGGCTTGGAAAGCATGCCCAAAATCAATGCGATCGTCCCCAGCAAATAACCAGACCATCCAAGCGATCCTTTCGACCAGAGGAGAAAGAAATAGATGGCAGCCAGCGACCACATGCCCGCAAGCACATCTTTCAACCCTGCCGCCCAGGCGACGGGCTCTACCTGCACAGGATGAAGCGCGAACAGCATCGCCCCCGCGCAGGCCGCGGTTCGATGATTGAAAAGCAATTCCAGGATTTTGAACGCCAGCAATACGCCGGCTATGTGCACCAGAATGTTTGTCCCGTGAAACAGCATCGGGTTGAGCGCCACGCCAAACGCGTCGGGCGAAACTCTGGCGATCATCGCCAATCCCGCCCAGATCGTGTACGTCACCGGAATGTAAAGGCCATACGCTTCGTGCGACCAGTAATATGCGACGCTCGCCACAGTGGGCGGATTCAGATTGGGGTTCTGCCAGATATTCAGCGAGTCATCCAGCGAGCAAAAGTCGGCAAGCAGCAGTGGCGAGAAGACGATCAGGGTGCTCACCACCAGAATGATCGGATGTTTGAGTCTGCTTGAAGAATGAATGGTTGGTTGCGCGGCGGTCATCGTGCGAAGCTCAGGTTACTGTGTGGTGGCCGGCGAATCGAGACGCCGGCGAACGTTGTCCCGATCGACGACCAGCGAAGGGTCGTTTGGCGACAGAATCGCCGCCATCGACAGATTCCGAAACGCTTCATTCAAACGGCCGCTCACTGCCTGCGCCCGGCCCAACAGCGCCAACACATTTGGATTGGATGGCTGGGCGTTGGCAACGATCTGAAATTGTTCGACCGCCTCGGCTGAACGATTGGCCGAGACCAGCGCGATCCCATACTGGCCATGAAGAGCCGGGTTCCGCGGATTAACCGCCATCGCATGGCCAAACAGCGAAACGCTGTCCCGCCAATAGCCGATCTGGCTCATCGATCGGGCCGCAAGCAGCACCAGCACAACGGATGAAACCCGATAAACCCCCGCTTTCGGCCAGGCGCGAATCGCAGCCGCTGCCGCCACCGCAATTCCAAACATCGGCAGATACATGTAATGATCCGCGACCGTCGAGTGAACCTGATACATGAAAGGCGTGAAACCCAATACCGGCAGCAAGCCGACCAGAAAAATGAGAAATCCACACCATTCACCAACCAATCGCCCGCGATTAAGCAGCAGACAAATCCCGACGGCAACAGGCACGATCCACGAATAGATCGCGACTCCCGAATCCATCACCGCATCGGGAGTTCGCCCATAATCATTCGCCAACCTGAATGGCCAGACGAGTTTGCATAGATAAAACGCGACCGCATCGCCGGCGATCAGGGGCCTCATCCAAAGCGCGGTATTTGCTTCGGCCCAGATCGTTTGCGCGTTTCGTGCGACCAAGACAAGTGGCAGTGTGACCAGAAGCAACGGAATAACCGCAGCGGCAACCGATTTCATTCTTCGCTTGAGAAGCATCCAATCGATCGCTGCGGCGATCAACGGCGCGATCGAAGCCGACGGCTTGGCGAGCATGGCCATCAATAACGCAAAAAATGCAACGCCATAATGAAAAAATCGATGCTTCCCAGCCGTTTCTGAGAACAAAATGTACTGCTGAATCATCGCCAGCGACAACATTCCCGCCAGAACATCCTTCATTCCCGACGCCCACGCGACCGTTTCAACCTGCAGCGGATGCACCGCGAACACTGCCGCGCCAATTGCAGAAGCAATATCGTTTTGAAGTGTCTTTTTGAGAATGTCCCAAACGAGACAGACGCTGACCACATGCAGGATCAAACTGCCCAGGTGAAATATGACAGGATGAGGCCCGCCCATCGCCGCCAGCGCGAACCAGAGTGAATAAGTTCCCGGCACATAAAGCCCCTGCATCGAATGAGTCCACCAATACGCAAAATTCTCGAAGGTTGGCGGATGAAGCCTGGGATTATTCGCGATCCATTCCGGATCATCCTGGATCACCCACCCATTTCGCAGGACCAAGGCAAATGTCAGCAACGTGATTGCAATCAGCAACAACGGGATAACGCGTTGACGATTCATTCGCGACCCGCGGCAATGAGTGCCGCCATTCGACCGGTGATTCCCCGTTCGCGACGATGCGAGAAGAATTCATCGGCATCCCGATGGGTGCATCGATCGGTCGTATCGATCTGTCCGGGAGCAATTCCCGCGTTGGCGAGTTGTTTCATCAACCCCATGCGAATATCGACTCGCCCTTTTCCATTTGAAACGTGGACGATTGGTGCATCCTGAGCAAATGCCCGTTCAAATTCGGTCAATACCTCGGGGCCCACCTCCATCGCATCGCCGCCGATACAAGGGCCGATGGCTGCCAGCAGATTTGCGCGGGTCAATTGTCGCATCTTCTTAATCGTTTCAACCAGCACGCCCGCCACGACGCCCCGCCAACCGGCATGGACCGCCGCCACCACTCGGCCATCTTCCGATGCGAGCAGGATTGGCCCGCAATCCGCGATTCGAACCGAAAGCACGCGCCCCGGATCATCGCTGACGATCGCATCGGCCTGGTCTTTCCCGCTTACGAATTCCTGCTTCGGCCGGATTGTAACGACCTCTGCGCCATGCACCTGATGCACCCAGCATCGCTTTTGATCGCCCAGCCCGACTGCCGACTGAAGCCGTTGATAATTCTCCTCGATATGCGATGGATCATCGCGATGCGATGTCGCCAGCGGATTGCCCAGGTTCATCGAATTGAAAATCCCATCGCTCACGCCTCCCAGTCGTGTACTGAAGGCATGACGAACCCCCGCATCAGCCAGCAGCGGCGAGCGGTAATAGACAACGCCCGAGGAATCGGCAACGCGTTCAAGCACGCAAACAACCTAATTTGACTACCCCAAAATGTAAAACCGCCGCCTGACAGTGATGCCCCGCTCAAAGGCCGCACAAACGTTCTTTTTGCGGGAAACAGGAAGAAATGGCCGGCTCGATTTAATTGAAAACCGCCAAATTCATTCTTGGTCGGTCGGCATTTTTCCTTTATAATCAATTACGGCATGAAGATTCATTTGCGAGGGTTCTTCATCGCAATCCTTACTGTTTCCCTGCCCGCCGCCGTTCAAGCGGCTGCTCAATTGGCGTTTCCCGGCGCGGAAGGATTCGGTGCTACCGCCACTGGCGGACGCGCGGGAACTGTCTACCACGTCACCAATCTCAACAACTCCGGCGCAGGATCTTTTCGTGATGCCGTCAGCCAACCCAATCGCACGGTCGTATTTGACGTGGGCGGCGTCATCAACCTGACCAGCCAGCTTGTTTTCTCCAGCAACATTACCGTTGCAGGTCAAACCGCGCCGGGTGAAGGCATCGTGCTCAACGGGCAAGGCATCTCGATGAGCAATCAGTCCAACATTATCGTGCGCTATGTACGCTTTCGCTCATCGCACAACACCTCTGACGGCACAAAGGCTGTCAATATCACCACAGGCTCGAATATCATTCTCGATCACGTCGATATCAGTTGGGGCCGATGGGACAATCTCGGTTTTACCAGCAGTGCGCATGACATCACCATTCAAAACTCCATCATCAGCGAAGCCATCAACCCGCAGCGACTGGGCGCGCTGATCGACAGCTCCACCAACATTACGGTCGCCCGTAACCTTTGGATCGACAATCAAAGCCGCAATCCCAAGGGCAAAGCCCACATGCAGTACATCAACAACGTGGTGTATAACTGGGGCAGCAGTGGATATGACGGCGGTCACTCAGGCGCCGTCTGGAACCAGGATCTGATCAACAATTATTTCATTAAAGGACCTTCCTCAAACAATTCCCTGCTTGCACAGTTCACGCCCACCGATCACGTTTACCAGACCGGCAACATGGTTGACCTGAACCGCGATGGGATTCTGAACGGCGTGGATGTGCAGGAATCCGATTTTCTTCCCAACGACAGCACCAGCGGCACCGCGACGTTCATGCCGACCGCCTACAACAATCCAACCGTGCCGGTCTCGATCATGACCGCACTCCAGGCGTATAGCTTTGTCATCGCCAACGCCGGTGCTTCTCTGCATCGCGACAGCGTCGATACTCGCCTGATCAACCAGCTTCTCTCGCTTGGCGCGCTTGGCGCGGTGATCGATGATGAAACCATCGTCGGCGGCGCCGGAACCATTGCAGGCGGACCGATTCTTACGGATACCGATCAGGATGGCATCCCGGACAGTTGGGAGTCGGCCCATGGGTTAAACCCCGCCCTTGGATCGGACGGCAATTTCATCAACCCGACAACCGGGTACACCAATCTCGAGCTTTATTTTAATTCACTGGTCCCTGAACCCTCCTTCCTCTCGATTGCGGCAGTTTCGATTGTCCTTTCTCGTCGGCGCAGTCGATTGACCAAATCATCATGAAGCCCCTTGCAATATTCCTGGTTGCGATTGGTTCGCTCGGTTCGGTTGCGGCTGCTGCCACTCCTGTCGCGTTTCCCGGAGCATATGGATTTGGAGCCGGCGCCACCGGCGGGCGTGGAGGCACGATTGTTCACGTCACCAATCTCAACAATTCGGGAGCCGGTTCGCTGAGAGACGCCGTCAGTGCGGGTGATCGCATCGTCGTGTTCGATGTCGGCGGATATATCAACCTCACCTCGACCCTGGTGATTGGCGGCAACAACATCACGATAGCCGGCCAGACCGCACCGGGCGACGGCATCGGCATCATGGGGCAGGAAGTCACGCTCGGCGGCCATAACAACATCATCATGCGCTACCTGCGATTCCGCCCCGGCTCGGGTTCCCCATCAGGGGACAACGGGATCAACTTGTACCAGGCATCAAACGTCATCATCGATCATGCGTCGATTGAGTACGCCAAGTGGAACAATATCGACGCAGTGAACGCGACGAACATCACGATCCAGAACTCCATTATTGCCGACCCGATCGGCCAGCAATTTGCCGCCCACACCGAAGGAGGCGGTAACTTCACCTGGTACAACAACGTCTTCGCCAACGCCCACAATCGCCAGCCTCTGGCCAAGGCCAATACCCAGTTCATCAACAACATTGTCTACAACTACCAGGCCGGTTACACCGTCGCGAACACCGCGGGCGTCTATAGCCACGACATCATCAACAACATTTTCGTTGCCGGTCCGGCGACCACCTCCTCCGGCAACGCGTTCTACCAGATGAACGGCAACCAATCGGTTTACGCATCCGGCAATCTGCGCGACACGAATGAAAACGGGTCACTCGATGGTTCAGTCGTTGGGCCATCGGGCGTGGTCAGTCTGACATCCCCGGCCTTTGCCACCACGACAAGCATCCCCACGCTGGGAGTGACGGCCGCCTATGCCAAGCTGATCGCCGCCGGCGGCGCAGGGGCGTCGATTCATCGTGACGATATCGATGCGCTGATCCTCTCGGAGGTGAACTCAAAGGGAACCAGGGGGCCTTATCCCCTGCCCACCAGCCAGTCACGCACCGGGCTGGACAACGACGGCTTTGGCACCCTCGACGGCGGGCCACAACTGCCCGACTTCGACGGAGACGGCATCCCCAATGCATGGGAACTTTCACACGGCCTGGACCCGAATCTCCAGTCCGACGCCTATCTCATCGACCCGGGGAGCGGATACATGAACATCGAGCTTTACATCAATTCCATCCCCGAGCCGGCGATGGGGCTGTTTCTCGCCTCCGCGATGCTGATCGCCCAGCGACGTCAGCGAACCGCGTTGACCTCGACCACGAGATAAATCGGCCGATTTTGCCCGCCGGCGTCCAGCGAACTCATCGTCATCCCACCAATCAGCAGCTTCTTGTGCAACGGCAGACGAACGGTCGTATGAAGTTCCTGTGCCGAGGTAACGACTCGCTCGATCGACGGGATATCCTGCGCCAGCGCCAGGGATCGGTTGGTTGTTGGAACCGGTATCGCAGCGGGTGTGCTCGACTGCGTTACGATGCTATGCAGGTCGAGCACCGCGGAATCGCCGCTAGGTACGAGCTGCGGCGTTACCTGCAACTGCACGCCATTGCGCGCCTGCGCCATCGTCGGATCCAACGCAGCCGCCTGCGTGCCGACGATCGGCGTGACATCGCTTACATAGTTGGTTTCGCGACCCGAGGCGACATGTACCGTCTGCCCGTTAAAGCAGGTCGTCTGCCCGCTCCAGATGACGTGATTGTTGTCCAGCAGACCATCGGGTACTTCGATCAATTCGGACCATTTATCTTCTCCCGGCGGACGATTTGCCGCGGCCGTCGAGCGCAAATCCATATCGACCCAAAGCACCCGCACGTTGAGCATGGCGCCGACGGCCTGGTTGTTGCTGAGCGAAGCGAGCAGCTTGCCGATGGCCTGATGATTGGCGTGTGTCTGGGCGATGACCAGCACGGTGCCAAAGATGCGGATGCTGCCCGTGTTGCCGCCGTTGTCGCGCCACGAGTCGCGATCAACCAGGTCCTGGAGCAATTCAACGACCCGATCGAGCGTGACGGGCGATTCACCCGAGGGCATGGTCTGCGGCGCGCGCTGGACCGATCCGCGACCAACCACTTGGGGTTGGGCAACATCGGGCAACGGATAATTGCGCCGCGGTCGCACCAGGGCGCTGACATCGTAGGTTAGTGTTTCAACGGCTTGTGATTCCGCCTGCTGCTGCGCCATGGCGATCGGCGCGCCTGCGGATATCAACGTCACCAGCAATACGACTTGCATCGCAATCTTCATGGAATCTCCCTAATCAATTCAATGGCTTCAATAGGTTTGTGACAGTACGGTCCTGATGGCGGCGGCTTGGGAGCGAATGGAATCGCCGCGGTCCGGCGAATCGTCCAGGTATCGGCCGGCGACTGAACGATCCGCACTGACCAGCACCGCCAATGCCTCGCGCCAACTGGCATCCGAGTCGATCATCTGGTCCAGACTCCGCGCCAGTTGATCGTCGCAAATCGCCCCCAGCGCTTGCGCCGCGGCAAATCGCTGAGCGACCAGCGGGCTGTGAAGCATGCCCATCAACTGTTCGCGCGGCGGATGGGGCATCTCGCGAAGCTCTTCAAGGGCAGCCGATCGCGTCTTTACGTTGCGCACCCGGTCCAGAAGGGCCACGATCCCCTGCTCATTTATTGGCGGCTCGGGGGCGCTTTCTGCCGGACGAACCGGCACATTCGCCGGCGGTGACATCGACTTGTCCTTCGGCTCGATCATCAGCAACTGCTCATAAGGGGTCGGCTGGCGCACGGCGACCGTGTGCACGATGGGCGATGGATGCCGCGGCTTTGCCGCGATGGTCACGACCTGCTGGTGGGCTGGTGGAACATCGACCAGCCACAACGCGACAACCAGCGCCGCCGCCGCGGCGCAAGCGCTCGCCAGCATGCCCATTCGCGACCCTCTCCGCCGGCGCAAGGCGTCCTGACAATAATGCTGCCGCAAGCGCCGTTGTACTGCCGGGCCCGGCAGCGGCCAATTGGCGTGATCGAGCAAACGATCCAGCGCTTCGTCGGCTGGATCGCGCGAGTCAAATTGGTCGGGTTCCGTTTTCACCGTGATCTTCACCCAGATAAACCGCCAATTGCTTTTTCAAAGTTTGTCGGGCCAGATGCAGATTCGTCCGCACGTTCTGAAGCGAAATTTGCAGCAAATCCGCTGCCTGCGATTGCGAATACTGCTCGTAAACCACCAGCACCAGCACCTCGCGTTGTCGCGGCGGCAAGGAAGAAACGTGCCTTGCCACCAGTTCCCCCATCTCTGCACTGCTGGCGATTTCCCGCGGATCGTTCGGCCGCACATCCGGCAACCCGTCGCTTAACTCTTCGCTCGCCCCCCTTCGGCGAAGTTGATCGCGAAATACGTTGATGACGATCTGAAACAACCATGTCGTAAACTTCGATTGACCGCGAAAACCCTGCCACCCGCGCGATCCTCGAAGCATCGCCTCCTGAACCAGTTCCTCCGCTCGATCGACATCACCCACAAGCCGTACCGCCAGCCGCAGCGCTCCCGGGAGATGTTCCACCATCAGCCGGTCAAAGCTGTCCCGGTCCACCGGTTGGTCCACCGTCTGATCCCTCGCTGGGGCAACAGGTCGCTCACCTTCTGACTTGTGAGACGGACCGTTCAACGAAATGTTAAAAGGAATTCCCAGGACAACCTCTCGCGACTCAGGAAGTATACCCAACTTGAAATGACACGCGCGGGAAACATGCGGATGCGCGAAGATTCAGCGCATTTCATCGACAAATTAGCGCGTCCGACTCATCACATGGCGCGCACTTTTGTGCAGTTTCATGGAGCCTACAGACAAGAATTTGATCCACAGATTTCACAGATGACACAGATTAGGAAAATGAAGGGGGAAAAAAGAGGATCGGTTGGAAGATCGTGGGACTTGAATTGTGGATTGAAATTCATCTCCAGTTGATCCGGTCCCCGGGCAAAGCCCGGGGCTTTAGCCCCGGGGCTGTGGGCATTTCGGATTGCGGATTGCGGATTTGGGAATTGCGCGACATGAGTCCGCATGGCGCAACAAAGGAGCCGCTGGTCATTGATTCGTCATTCTGATTTGGTCATTCGTCATTCAGGTTATGGTCATTGGGACTTTGTTGGTCATTGGGACTTGGTCATTGACCATTTAATCCCAGTTTCGATGCCAACCCCCGCCCGCCTTCGCCTAGCGAACGATGCGGTCTCCCAACGTACCCTCCTACGGGGAAGATCGCCGCATTCGCCTGCATCGATGCCAGGGGGTCTGGCATCGAAATGGTCATTGACGGTTCACTGATTGTCAGTCCGATGCGTCGGCAGCGCGTATTTGTGGAAAACATTGAGGATGGGCTGAGGCGTTCCTTCCGGATCGAAATATCCTCGCTGCATGAGTCCCTGTCCGCCGGCAGGTTCCCACCAGAAGACGCCTTTACCCCGGCCATTGGGGGTATCCATCACAATTCGATTCACCTCATCAAGCCATTGTGCTTGACCCTCGGGTGTCTCGGGAAACGGTCCGGGCTGGGCGCTGAAATATCGGCTGGGCGCGTAGTAGTAACCGGTCTCGACAAGATAAACATCCTTGCCATAGGTGGTTGCGGCGAAGGCGAAGTTGGCTTTGAGATCGACCAATGTTCCATGCGACCACGGATAGAAGGAAAAACCGATCGTGTCGTAGGGAATGTTGTAGGTGTTGAATTTATCGAAGAAGGCCTTGGTTTTAACGAGGTCGCCGCCGTGATCGACGTGGATCATGATGAGCGGGCGTTTGTTATTTCCCCGGCCGGCGTCGATTCCGTTGACGCCGGCGTAAATCAGATTCGCGAAATTGTCCCAATTTTCCGGGAGTTTCGCGGTCGGCCAGAGAAAGCCGTTGCTGACTTCATTACCGACCTGAATCATGTCGGGCAACGCATCTGCTTTGGCCATCTCAGCCACGGTGTCGCGGGTGTATTCAAAGAGCGCGGTCGCCATTTCCTTTGGGGACATCGCCTGCCACGTGCTGGGTGTGGGTTCGTTGGTGGGGTCTGCCCATGAATTGGAATAGTGAAAATCGACGAGCGTTTTGAATCCAAGTTTTTTGGCGTCCTGGATCACTGCCACCGTGTAGGCCGCGTCTTGTGGCAATCGGACCGGAGGAACGCAGGTCCGAACGCGCATCCAGTTGTAGCCATGGTTTCGGAAAATCTGAAAAACCGGTTTGACCTGCCCATCGGTGTCTTTGAACTTCTTGCCACCTTCTTCGAGTTGTTTGTCGGAGGAAAGGTCAGCGCCAAACGCGTAATCCGCGTGCCTGGCCATGGGCGTGTACCACTGGCCGGTCTGTTGATCCTGAAGCATGTCGGGCGTGGTGGCGGGCGGGCGCCCGAAACCCCGGCCGCGTCCCCGGCCCGGCTGAGTGGTCGGCGTTTGCGCCATCACCGATCCCACGACCAACAATACTATCGCTCCTGCCACACCGATCCCGCGCGCTTTGCTCATCGATTCCTCGTTTCCGTTTGGAATTTGAATTGTAATGGGCGATCCAATCGTCCCGCAAATTTCAGGGAATTAAGTCGTTTAGCGCCGCCGCTCACGGCGGGTTACGGGTGCGCGAAACCCGCCGCAAGCGGCGGCGCTAAATGGATGAACTCAAACTGACGCATCTCCCGGAGTTCTCAATCCGAAATCGAAAATTGCTCTGAATCCACCCTGCGTTTAACATCAGGGTGGATTCATGGCCGAATTCACCTTTCAGTGCGGGGTTTGTCGAACAGTTCTCTCAGCAGATGACGCGCAGGCAGGGAAAATGGTTCGCTGTCCCTTCTGCAAGGCAACGCTGAAAGTCCCATCGCCCGTGCTGGCTGGTGCTGCGACGACCCAAGCGCCTCCGAAATTGCCCAGCCGCGTGACCGTACCGTCCCATTTGCTGGATCGAGCCGGCCGATCGGAAAAACGCTACGGATTCAACTGCGTCTACTGCTCATCCCGACTTGAAGCCACCGAATCGCAGGCCGCGTCCGAAGGCCAGTGCCCCACCTGCGGCAATTCGATCGTGATTCCGATTCAGGATCGGTATGGCCGGCTGATCGATCCGATCACACGTGAAATCATCAAGCAGGACCCGCATCCGGTCCACGCCTACGCTGCCGCCGGCGAGCGCGCTCCCCGAATCGTCAGGCTGGCCGACCAAGGTCAGGCCATTGAATGCCCCCGCTGCAAAGCGCTCAGCCCCATCACCGCCAACAACTGCAAAAGCTGCGGCATGCCATTCACGATGGAAGGAACAACCCAGGAAGCAGCCGGTTCGAGCAACGGATTTTGCGTCGCATCGCTGGTGCTGGGCATTGTCGGTATTCCAGCATTTTGCATCGTGATCCCCGCGGTGCTGGCCATTATTTTCGGGATCATCGGTTACAACCAGACGAGCACATCCGGGGTTGAATCGTCCGGCAAGGGAATGGCGGTGGCCGGCATCGTGTGCGGCGTGATCGGCGTGGTGCTGGGGATCATGCGACTGATGTAACCGCTAATCAGTCAGGCTTGGGTACTGGGTCAGTTTACAAAGCAGCGCCATTCAGCCCCGCCGCTTGCGGCGGGTTTCCGAGCGCCAAACCCGCCGCGAGCGGCGGGGCTAAATGAACTCATCTCAAACTAACCCGTTACCCGGGCTTACTTCTTCTTCTGTTCGGCAATCTCCATTTTTTCCTCGGCCTCGGGTCGCCGGATATAGATCGGCGTGAGCATCAAAGGATCGGCAAACTCACTGCGGGCGGACATTTCCAGTCCGATCTTCGCTACGGAACTGGCGCGAGCCCGCCAGGAATCTTCGGAAGTAACGATTATTCCAGCATCTTGCTTGGGTATGAACTGTTCGTGATATGGAATTCCCTCGCCCAGCAAATGCACTGGTCTCCCCGAACGCGAAAGCATGGAGCGCAAATCGTCCAGATGCGCCGGCTCACGCTCTATCCACTCTGCCTGCTCCCCACCCGGCGCCCGCTCGAATCTCGCTGTGAAAATCTGCTCCCGCTTGGCGTCGAGCACGATGATGACCTGCCGTGCCTCCGCCGGCGCGTTTTCAACCAGCACGCGGACCGACGGCACGGCGACGAGTTTCACTCCTGTCGCCAGCGCCATTGTCTTGGCCAGAGTGATTCCAATTCGCAAGCCGGTAAACGAGCCCGGCCCGGCCGAGACATGCAGTTCTTCAACGTCGCCAGGCTTCCATCCATGTTTTCTGCAAAGCTGATCGATGATCGGAATGATCTGTGCTGCGTGTTGCAGGCCGTGTGCGAATTGCTCTTCGAAAAGGACTTTTGCGTTTTCAACGATCGCTATCGAGCCGATGCGTCCGGAAGTTTCGATGGCCAGCGCTCGCGACATGATCGGGATGATACCATCCAGCCCACTCGCGGCTTAGCGCGACGCATCCGTCCCCAGAACCATCCCGACGGCAACCAATAGAAGACCCGCCCCAAGCATGACCAATTGCGGTCGAGGTTGACGACACAAATCGGAAAATACCCCACCCACCGGTTTATAGGGAACGAGCGCAGCAGGCGGAGGCAACGTCACCAGCAAGTAGGGTGAAATCTCCTGCCGTCGATCCTGGTCGGGCAATTCGAGCACGCGCGTTCCCTCGCGCACCAGCTTCATTTGCCTTTGAGCCAGACGTTCGAGCAGGTTTGGATCGCCGGACACGCGCTGAAGAAAATCCTTGTTGACCGCGACCTGTTTTTGAATTTGCTCCAGATCCAGCCGCAGCTTTTCCCGTTCATAAGTCAGGCGCCGATTTTCATCCGCGGCCGGAATAATCAAGCAGCAGGCGATCAGGGCAATTCCCGCGCAAAGCAGCGGAATCGTCCACGCGCCCGCCCGGTCGGGGGTTGATGATGGCTCGGATGTCGGCACCTTCGATTTATCGGACGAACGAGGCCAAAAGCTCAAATTGTGGATAATGGGTCAGTTTGAGATGGGTTCATTTAGCCCCGCCGCTCGCGGCGGGTTTGGCGCTTGAGAACCCGCCGCAAGCGGCGGAGCTAAATGGCGTTACTTGTAAACTGACCCAGTACCAAATTGTGACATCGCCCAGCTCGTGGAAACCCCTAAACACTGCTGCTTTGCCGATGTATTACTGCTGTCGATTGGCTCAATCTTTTACCCAGAAAGTGCTCAAAATGGCGATTCGCACCGGATTATTTCTAGCAACAATCCTGACCGCAGCCTGCTTGTGCAATGCCCAGCAGAATGGCGCACAATCCAAAATCACCGATTTTGGCGCAGTAGCGGATGGCAAAACGCTCAACACCATCGCCATTCAAAAGACCATCGATCATCTGGCCCAAAGTGGCGGCGGAACCGTTATCGTGCCCGAAGGCGTCTTCATGAGCGGCTCGATTTTCCTCAAGCCCGGCGTGAATTTGCATGTCGAAAAGAACGGTATTCTGAAAGGCACGACCAACATCGCGGACTATCCTGAAATGAACACCCGCATTGAGGGCCACTTTCAACCCTGGCTGCCCGCGCTCGTGAATGCCGACAAAGTGGACCACTTGAGCATTGGCGGCGAGGGCACGCTCGAAGGAGGCGGACAATTTTTCTGGGACGCGTTCCGCAACACCGCCAGCACGGTCCGAGGCACAAAGAATCTCGATGTGCCCCGCCCGCGAATGATCTTCATCCGGGATTCCGCCCATGTGACCGTCAAAGGCCTTCATTTGAAGGATTCGGGGTTCTGGAATTTGCATATCTACAACTGCCACGATGTAACGATTGACGGACTCGATATCGTCGCCGGCCCGCGCTCACCCAGCACCGACGGCATTGACGTGGATAGCTGCCAGAACGTCACCATCACCAATTGCCATATCGCCAACAACGACGATTGCATCGCGCTGAAAGGCTCCAAAGGTCCGCTGGCCATGGACGACAAGGCCAGTCCGCCGGTGGAACACATTCGCGTGTCCAACTGCACATTCGAGCGAGGCGGGAGTTTCGTGACCTGCGGCAGCGAAGCGACCATCGTCCGCGATGTCGTCATTGAGAATTGCTCCGCGCCCGGTCCCAACAACTCGGTCTCGGCGGTATTGCGGTTGAAGCTGCGCACCGATACACCCCAGCTTTATGAAAATATCACGGTGCGAAACATCACGCTTGATGGCCGGGGCACGGTCCTGGCGATCGCGAAGTGGGAACAATATTTCGATCTACAGGGCCACCCGCAGCCGTCGCGGCAGGTGAAAAACGTCACCATTTCCAACGTCAAAGGTTCGTTTGGCAGTCTTGCCGGCCGAGGCGTGGGCGGCGGGCCCGGCGATACGATCGAAAATGTGACGCTCGAAAATATCGACCTGACCACCAATGGGCAGATACAGCCCAATCTTTCGATGATCAAAAATCTGGTCGTCAAAAACGTGAAAGTGAATGGAAAGGATTTCGATCCGTCTGCTCCGCCGACCCCCGCACCCCCCGGGCGCGGAGGAGGCCGGGGACGCGGGTTTAACCCGACATCCCTTCCATCACCTCAGCAGCAGTGATCGCGCGGGCAGCCTTGTGTCCCGGCATGACCAGCGTGACCAGCGCCTGCCCCGCCGCGCATAAAAGCATTCCGCCGAATACCCAAGTTAATCCATGTCCAAACATGGAACTGGCCGATTGCAGCACGTCGGGCGCCAGCAGCGAGCGGCTGTGCGGATCAAGTAACGCGCCGGGATTTACACCCGCCTCGCGCAACGACCGCATTTGCGACTGCGTGAGGATATTGAACATCATCCCCAGCACGCCGATTCCCACAGCCCCGCCAATCGTGCGGAAGAATTGGATGCTGCTGGTGACAATTCCACGCTGCTTCCACTCCACCGCGTCCTGTGCCGCCAGCAAATACGCCATCGATGCCGGACCAAATCCAAAGCCGCTGATCAATAGAACGCCTGTTAAAATCCAATGCGGCGAGTCGATCATCGCGCACGCGACCAATCCGGTGAAACTAACGATCGTCAGGATCGATCCCAACATCGCGGTCTTGCGAAAACCCCAGCGCACGACGAGCGGGGCCGCAAAAATGCCGCTGGTCGCCCAAGCCAGCATGACTGGTGTCACCACGCCGGCCGCTGCTGTGGCGCCGCCGCCCTTGGCTCCTTGAACATACAGCGGAACATACGTATCGAGGCTGAGAAACCCAACGCCCAGCAGACAACTACCCACGAGCGACGGTCCAATGGCGCGATGCATCACCAGGCTCATCGGTAAAATCGGGTTGGCGGATAGTCGTTCCACACGCACGAACCACGCGGCTGTTCCCAGCGCAATGATGGTCAATCCCAATCCACGAGGCAAATCCCAACCGTCGGGCCCCAGACGTGAGACAAGCAACAAAAGCGCGGCGCACGAAATCGCCAGCAGCGCCACACCCGGCAGATCAAGATCGACTGAATGAGGCTTCTCCTTATCATGATATTTCCACGCCAGCACGATCATCCCGATCACACCGAAGGGAAGGTTGACGAAAAAGATGGATCGCCAGCCGAACGTGTTCACCAGAAACGCTCCCAGCGCCGGCCCTGCCAGCGAAGCGCTGCCCCAGACGGCGCTAAAGAATCCCTGAATGGTCGCGCGCTCTTCGAGGGTGAAGATGTCCCCCAGGATGGTTAGGACGACGGGCATGATGCCGCCCGCGCCCAAGCCTTGAAGGCCTCGAAATACGATAAGCTGCCCCATCGTTTTAGATGCAGCCGCCAGGACCGACGCGATACAAAACAGTCCGATCGCAGTCAGCACGACCTTCTTTCGTCCCACGGCATCCGCCAATCGTCCATACAGAGGCATGCTCACCGTGCACGCGAGCAGATAAATCGACGCCACCCACGCATAATGCTCCAGGCCATGCAATTCACCGATGATCGTCGGCATGGCGGTGCTGGTAACGGTCATTTCCATGGACGCGAGCACCATCACCAGCATCATAGCGGCTGTGACATATCGACGATCCAGCAGACCGGCCGGATGACCGGCTGCAGCCGCCTGCGTTACACCCGGCGCTGGCTCCCCCGCTGCTGCCAATGCGGAAATTTCCCGCTCCGCGATCGTGCCGCTTCCATGCGGCCCACCCGTCTCCTCAATTTTGCGATCCACCAAAAACCTCTCTCCTCAAAAAAATCAGTCTGACATCATAGGCGCCGCAAACCGGATGGCGACCCCTAGCGACCGCAGCCCATCCCCACTATCCTGTTTACCTCGTTTAGCCGCGGCCCACGGGCCGCGCGGTTGTTCAATTAGGAGAAATGAACCATGGGCCTGCTCGATGGAAAAAAAGGATTGATTCTGAACATTGCCAATGACCGAAGCATCGCCACGCACATCGCCATCAACTGCGTCAAACAGGGCGCGACCTGCGGCTACGGATTCTTTCCCATGGGCGATCCCATCAAAAGCGAACGCCGCGTCCGCAAGGCCATGGAAGAAGGCGGCTTTGGCGACTCGTGGCTTGCCGCTTGCGATGTTACCAACGACCAGTCCATCGAATCGTTCTTCGCCGGCGCCAAGGAAAAGTTCGGCACGATCGATTTCCTCGTCCATAGCCTGGCGTTCGCCAACCGCGAATACCTCAAAGCCGAATGGGGCAATTTCACCTCCACTCCACGCGATGTTTACGCCCAGGCCGTTGATACCAGTGCATATAGCCTGCTCGCGTTGACCCGCGCTGCGGTTCCACTCATGCCCAACGGCGGCACGATCATTGCCATGACTTATCTGGGCGCGGAAAAAGTAATCCCAGGCTACAACGTCATGGGCGTCGCCAAGGCCGCGCTCGAATGCACCGCACGTTATCTCGCAGCCGACCTGGGTGTAAAGAAAATTCGAGTGAATACACTTTCAGCCGGCCCGGTCCGAACGCTCAGCGCCATGGCCGTGGGAAAAATCGATGACATGTTCGCCCATACCGAGAAGAAAGCCCCGCTTCAGCGCAACATCGAAGGCGACGAAGTCGGCCGCACAGCCGTCTACCTGCTCAGCGATCTCTCCAGCGGTGTCACCGGCGAAAACATCTATGTTGACTGCGGTTTCAATACCGTGGGTTTGTAGGATTAAACAGCAGGCGGCAGGCAGCGGGCAGCAGGCAGCTTCCAGTACGCAGCGGGCAGTAATATTGACTATTTCCTCTTCCCGGAGTGCCCACTTGCCCCTCGCCCCTTTTGTGATGTATTATGTCTGTCCCAACGCGGGTGTAGCTCAGTGGTAGAGCGTCACGTTGCCAACGTGAATGTCGAGGGTTCGACCCCCTTCACCCGCTTTTTCTTCCCAGATAAGCACTTACAAACGCATATTCTCCCTATGAAGTGAGAGTGTTAGACCCGCCCGGCAACGTGCCAAAAGCGTGAGGGTTAATAGGGTGATTCAATGATTCTCACGCCTCAAGAACGGTTGATGCTCCGGGCGGCGATCGCGAGTTGTTCGTCGCGTATGAGAACAAAACTGAGCCGGATTTTCACTCCCAAATCAAAACAATCCGACAAGCCAAATGATGTGCGATTGCCTTGGTTACCCTTATGCGAACCATCGATTGGCAATCGAGAATTCTCGCAGCTCATTGATGCGCTGCTGAACGGGTGGAACAATAAATCGCACGTCACGCGTTTTGAGCAGAATATCGCAAGATATACCGGATCGCATTTCGCGATGGCGACTTCAAGTTGTACAGGTGCCCTTCATATGGCGATGCGTGCGTTGGGCCTGGGTCCTGGAGATGAAGTGATTGTGCCGGAAACGACGTGGGTGGCGACCGCCGCCGCCGTGGTGTACTGCGGAGCCACGCCAATCCTGGTGGACGTCGATCCAACGACCTGGTGCATGGATCCAGCCAGCGCCGGACGGGCGATCAATGCCAAGACCAAAGCCATTTTACCCGTCCATCAGTGTGGAACGCCGGCTGATATTTCCGCGATTCTTTCATTGGCGAAAGAGCATGATCTGTACGTGATCGAAGATGCCGCCGCTGCCATAGGATCGACCATCGCGGGCAAACAGGTGGGCACATTCGGGGACGCCGGCGCTTTCAGCTTTCATTCCACCAAAATGCTGACCACTGGTGAAGGCGGCATGCTCGTCACCAACGACGAACAGTTATTCGAAAGAGTTTCGTCAATCGCCCGGCACGGACAGGACCCGAAGAATCCGTGGCGGGCGATGGAATTCGGCGTGAATTACAAAATGTCTCACCTCCAGGCCGCTGTCGGACTTGGGCAACTCGAACGCATCGAAGAATTGGTGGATAAAAAGCGCGCCATTCATGGCTGGTACGAATCAGAACTCGGCAATATCGAAGGAATTACGCTGCTTCGGCAGACGCCGGGAACTGCGAGCAATTACTGGCTGAATGCCGCCATGCTGGATGATGATATCGATCGAAATCGGGTGATTGAGCTTTTGAAATCGGACGGAATCGACGGTCAGCCCGCGGCTGTGCCGCTAAGTTCGTTGCCGATGTTTACATCGCATGAAACCTCCAATCCGGTTGCATATCGCATTGCCAAACAAGGCATCCTGTTGCCAAGCAGCACGCAATTGGGTGAGCGCGACATTCGCCGGGTTTGCTCGTCTCTAACACGCGCTCTGGCAAACGATACAATTCATAAAATTGTCTAAATTTAATGGATTGGTTCCTAAAATTGATGAGTTCATGGTTGACGAAAACATAGCGTCCGATAAGCTGCGTTTGGTTACTTCGATCTTGGTCTTTTAAGGAAGGAAGTTTATGAAAAACAAATCCGAACGGGTCCAGGAAGTTCAGTCAGATCGCAAGCCATATGCCCGCCCTCAGCTTGTTAAGCATGGCAACGTCGAAACGCAGACGCAGTTGGTTGCTCCCAGCCCTTCGCAACAGCAGCAGTAAATCCTGCGGAGTATTGCAGGCATAAGCCATCGCGTTTTTGAGGTTGGTCCACAACACAGGGCGCCATTGTGCGCACTCTGATGTTGTTAGGGGAATCCGCCGGCATAAACCGCACCTTCTGCACAGGCTGAACCCGCGCCGGCGAGTTTGACACTCAGTTTCACTGGCCGCGCGCAGAACACGTTGTAGAGTATCCGTACACCTCGCCAACCCCGATCAAAGTCATCGGGCAACATGGAAAGGAAACGGCTATGAGCAACGTACAGGTCGAAGCGAAGTCGGAAAAGAAGTCCTACGCCCGTCCCCAGCTCGTGAAGGTTGGCGGCGTTGAAACCCTCACGCAAACTTCCAACTACAATGACTGCGGTCCTTCGCAGATCGTCTACAAATAATTTAGACGGACAATTGGGAAACCAAGACATGGCGAACATCGATTCGCCATGTCTTTTCTGTTTAATAGTGGAATCCGCTGCCGCGCTGATGGGCGAAGGCGGTGCCCTCTCGCAACATTTCGCCGGCGGTGATTTTTGCGATAAACAGGTCGTGATCGCCGCCGAAATCGTGCACGCCTGATAGTTCGCAATCGAGATATCCCAGCGAATCGAGAAGGATTGGAATTCCGCTGGGCGCGGGTCGAATACTCACGCCTTGAAATGCATCTTCATCTGGTTTCAAGCGAGCGTAATACTTCATCAAGGTTTTGTCGTCGCTCGGCAGAATTGAAATCGCGAGTCGGTTGCTCGCGCGAATCATTTCACCGATCGGGCGACCCTTGGCCAGGGCAATTGAAAGGGAGGGTGGATCGAAACTGGCTTGCTGCACCCATGATGCCATGATCGCTGCGGTATGGTCGTTGTGGCGGGCGGTGAGGATATACACTCCGCTGGGAACGCGGCCCAGGGGTTTGGCAATTTGGGATTTCTGGTCGTCGGTCATATGAACGCACCCCTGCGGGCCGCCGCTAAACATCGAGCTATCCTACGGGTTTAAGTTTGGCGTAAACGAGCATCAGTGTCTTGCGCGCGCCATTTTTGAAATCAACTACCGCACGCATTTGCTCGCCTGTGCCGGCAATCTCGGCAATTTTACCCACGCCGAACATCGGATGTCTCACCATCTGTCCCTGGTGGAAAGGCGATTCGTCGGCTTGCGAGTCATCGTCATGCAGATACTGCACATCACGTCCACGGTCAAACTGACGCTGCCCGGTGCGATCGACGACTTCGAGCAATTGCTGAGGCATTTCCTTTAAGAATGGCGATCGCATCGTCGGACCACTCTGGCCGCGCACCATGCGCCATGCGGCGCTACTAAGGATCAGCCGTTCCTGAGCGCGAGTAATCCCGACAAAACAAAGCCGCCGCTCTTCTTCCATGTCATCCGGATTCTCCCGCGCCCGGGCATGGGGCAGACAACCCTCTTCTAGGCCAAGCATCGCGACGACGGGAAATTCCAGTCCCTTGGCCGCGTGCAGCGTCATCAGCGTGATCGCCCCGCCGCCATCCTTTAATTGATCGACATCGCTGACCAGGCTGACCTGGGCAAGATAATCCTGGAGGGTTCCTTCAGGATTTTGTTCATCAAATTCAGCAGCCGAGGTGATCAATTCGTTGACGTTGGCCATTTCCTCCTGCTCATCGCCGCCGAGCTTTTTCAACATGTCTTCCATGCCGCTGCGTTTGACGACGGCTTCCATGATATCGCGCACTCCGTTGGCTGGCATATTGCGAAGATCCGTAACCAGCTTAACGAATGATCGCACGCCATTGGCCGCCCGAGACGAGAGACCGCCGATCTCCCCCACTTTTTCCATGGCTGCCAGCAGCGGCATGTTTTGCGAAATCGCCCATGCCTGGAGTTGGCTCAGCGCACCGTCGCCCACGCCACGGGTGGGCACATTGACGATTCGTTCGAGGTTCACTTCATCAGCCGGGTTGGCAATCACCCGCAGATATGCCAGCACATCCTTGATCTCCTTGCGACCATAAAACTCAACCCCTCGGGCAATCTGATATGGCATTCTCGCATTAAACAGCGATCGTTCCATCAATCGCGAGAGTGAATTCATGCGATAAAAGATCGCCATCTGGTTCCATTCCACGCCTTGATCGTGCAGTTTTCTCAATTCCGCAGCGACGGCTTCGGCCTCATCGTGTTCATCACGACACAGCAGCAATTTGACGCGATCACCCTGCTGATTCTCCGTCCAAAGGGCTTTTTCCTTGCGCTGCGAATTATTCGCGATCAGGTCGGAAGCGACGTGCAGGATCGTCTTGGTGGAACGGTAATTCTGTTCCAGCCGAACGATCTTCGCGTCAGGGTAATCCTTTTCGAATTCGAGGATGTTTTTGATGTCTGCGCCGCGCCACTTATAGATCGATTGATCGGGATCGCCCACGACGCAGATGTTGCGGTGCTTCATCGCCAACGCATGGGCCAGAATATATTGCACGTGATTGGTGTCCTGGTATTCATCAATCATCAGGTAAGCAAAGCGGTCCTGAAGCTCCTTAAGCACGTCCGGATGCTCGCGAAACGATAGGGTGACACGCAGGAGCAAATCGTCGAAATCCAGTGCGTTGTTCTGATTCAAAAGTTGCTGATACCTAGTGTAAATCCTGGCGACTTTTTGCTGATAAAGGTCCACCGCCTGCTGGGCAAATGCCTGTGCGGTGACAAGATGATTTTTGGCGTTGCTGATGGCGCTGTGAACAACGGCGGCCGGATAGACGTCGCTTGAAATATCGAGCGATTTGATTGCTTCCTTGAGCAGGCGAGTCTGGTCGGACGAATCATAGATCGAAAACCCCGGCGGCAAGTCGATGCGGTCACCATAATGGCGCAAAACGCGCATGCACAGCGAATGGAAAGTGCAGATCATGGGGCCATTCTGGTCGAGCCGTCCGAAATCGCGGACCGATCGTCCGCACGCGGCGGCGACACGCTCTTTCATCTCACCGGCGGCTTTGTTGGTAAACGTAATCCCCAAAATTGAACCGGGCTGAATGCCCTGGGCGATCAAAAACGCCACCCTGCGCGTAATAACGCGGGTTTTGCCACTGCCGGCGCCCGCGATAATGAGCAACGGGCCGTCGATGTGAGTAACGGCCTGGCGCTGGGCGTCGGTCAAATCATCCAACAAATGTTCTTGATCAATCACGGCGGGATAATAGCGGCAAGAAGGCGTATGCTCCAATGCGCAAAAAAGAAGACGGAGAGTACGCCATCTCTCCGTCTTCCGATACAACGCTCACGCATGTCAGTCCGGCTGACGATAGGCTTGCAGCTCAGTGAGATATTCGTAAAGGGCAGTGGCCGAGTTTTGGTTCGGATCATCGCCCTGATGTATAAGAGTAAAGTTTTCAGTCAGGCCTGCCGTAGCCAAGCGCATCAATCCGCTCTTCCGTTTGCTTTTTCCCAGGTACTCGTGGTATTTGCCACGGAAATATTCGTATCCTTCGGGGTGTTCCTGGAACCATCGCCAGATGACGATCGGCGGTTCAATTCCGGATAGCAGGCGATCAACCGCACACCATTCCCGCAAATCACGCGTCAGACCGATGGGCTCGACCCAGAGCCTTTGACCATCATCCGGTTCGACCGCATCGAAAAGGTGCTTAATCTTGATCATTGTTCACCTCATCTGTTTTTGAGCAATCGGGAAAGCACATACCTGATTGCTCTTTCAATAAATAAGACGATGGAAACATTGTGAAGATTGGACACAAAGTATTTTTTTCTGGCAGCAGGCGGAGTGCCATTTTTTTCTTCCGTCGCGATCCTGAGGCCGCTATAAGTAAGTCTCCTGAGGGCCGGCTGGGGTCGCTGGGTAGCGTTCGTTCCATTTCGCCGGTTCCCGGGTGGCAAGTCTGGAGGATTCGTCAATGGGTAAGAGGCTTTACGTCGGGAATTTGAGCTATGGCGTGGATAGTTCGGCTCTTGAGCAGCTATTTGGCGCTCATGGACAGGTGGTATCCGCCAATGTCATCAGTGACCGTGAGACGGGGCGAAGCAAGGGGTTCGGGTTCGTGGAAATGAACTCGGATGAGGAAGCAAACAACGCCATTGCGGCCTTGAACGGCCAGCAACATGAGGGGCGAGCCTTGACGGTCAATGAAGCTCGTCCGCGTGAAGAACGCAGCGGAGGAGGCGGCGGGTACGGTGGCGGTGGTGGCCGCGGACGCGGCGGAGATCGAGGCGGGCGAGGGTCGCGCGACCGCTATTAGTCGGCGATCCGCACGGATCGCCCTTCAATTGTCAGCTTTCCTGCTGCAAACAGGCGGATCGCCTGGGGATAGGCGATCTTTTCCTCTTCAAATACGCGCCGGGCGAGCGATTCGGGCGAATCGCCCCTCTCCACGCTGCACGACCGCTGGAGGATGATCGGGCCATTGTCGTAGTGGTTGTCAACGAAATGGACCGTGCAGCCGCTCTGCTTGCCGCCCGTTGCCAGAACAGCCTCGTGCACGTGATGTCCGTACATTCCCTTGCCGCCAAAATCGGGTAATAGCGCGGGATGAATGTTCATCACCCGCCCTTCCCATTTTTTGGGAATTTCGAGCAAACTCAACCAGCCAGCCAGACAGACCAAGTCCACACGGGCCAAGTCGATCAGATCGAACACTCGCCGGCTAAAAGCCCCAGCATCTGCGAATTGTCGCCGCTCGACAACCTCGCAAGACAAATTCGCGCGATGGGCGCGATCGATACCTGCAATGCCGGGACGCGAAGCGATGACAAGGCTTATCGATGCGTTCAATTGCCTTGCCGCGATCAGGTCAATCAGGTTTTGCAGCGTGGCCCCGGATCCGCTGATGAGAACTGCAAGCTTGATCGGAGGATGGATCATGATGCGACTTAAATCGATTCAGCCGCGCGCCTTAATCGCCGCAGTATCGCGCAGGGACAGATCGGGGTACGCCGGGTCACTTCCTACATCCGGCCGGCGTTTCCAGCTTCGGGCACAGGCCCGGTATTTCTCACGACGATCATGAACTTCAACCGTCACCGACCGGCCATCCGGTGATTTTTCAGCGAAACTGTGAAAACCTGCTCCGACCATGTCCTCCAGATCGGGACCGTAGGCCTGCAACTTCCGGCGCATCGCATCGTCATCCACGCGATAAATCACTTCAGCGTCGAGTGCTTTATTAACTCCGGCGCGCTTTTTCAATTCGTCGAGCTGCGCCAAACCCGCGTCTCGAAGATCCATCAGAACTTTCCATTCTTCACGCTGCTCGTCACTGATCGACATGTCCACTGGCTTGGGCAGATGGGCCAGGTGAACGCTGGTCAGTCTCGCGTCCTCCTCGGGCTTATGCAGGATTTGCTCCCAAGCTTCATCTGCCGTGAAGACGATCATCGGCGCGAGCAGCTTGGTCAACGCGACCAGAATGCGGTACATAACGGTCTGACTGCGCCGTCGCAGCGGCGCGCCGACTGATTCGCAGTAAAGCCGGTCCTTCATCGCATTTCCGTAAATCGCACTGATCTGGACGGCACAAAAATCGTGAAGCAGCCGGAAAACGCGGTGAGTCTGATATGTTTCATAACCGGCTGTGACATCGCGGATCAGATCGTTCAATTGCGCCAGGGCCCAGCCGTCGAGACTGTTGAGCGGCACCTCTTGCGTATCGCGGGCAGGATCATAATCAAAAAGATTGCTCAACAGATATCGCAGCGTGTTACGTATCTTTCGATACTTGTCGCCGAATTCCTTGATGACCTGCGGCGAAGTCGGAATATCTCCCTGATAATCGACGCTGCACACCCAAAGCCGCAGCAAGTCAGCGCCGTGACGATCGATTTCCTGGGTAGCCGTGACATACTCCTTGTCGCTCTTGCTGACCTTGGTGCCATCGGGCTTGACGACAAAGCCGTGCGTCAACACCTGCTTGAACGGCGGCATGCCCATCACGCCAAGGCTGGGAAGCATCGAAAGCTGGAACCAGCCGCGGTGCTGGTCGGAACCTTCAAGGTACATGTCGGCCGGGTATTGAAGATAATCGCGCTTGCGCAGCACAGCGTTCCATGAACTGCCGGATTCGAACCAGACATCGAAGATGTCCTTCTCCTTGCGAAGTTTGTCCTTCGGAAACTTCGGCCCCGGATTGAAATCGCCAAGAATCTGAGCCGGAGTCTCGCTAAACCAAACGTCGCTGCCTTTTTCGTCGAACCGTTTGGCAACGGCACGGACCGACTCGGGCGTGAGCAGCGGTTCGCCGGCTTCGTTATAGAAAACAGGGATTGGCATGCCCCAGGCGCGCTGCCGGGAGACACACCAGTCCGGGCGCGATTGCAGCATCCCTTCGATCCTCGCCTGACCCCATTGGGGAATGAATTCAATCGATTTTGAAACTGCGTTTTTGGCACGATCGCGCAGCGAGCGCGGCCCCTCGGGACCGTCGTTAAACGCGAAGGGTTTATCGATGGCGACGAACCATTGTTCGGTGGCGCGGAAAATGGTCGGCGTTTTGCTCCGCCAATCGTGGGGATAGCTGTGAACGAGTTTTTCACTGGCGAACAATACTTTCAACTCGCCAAGCTTTTCGATGACCAGCTTATTGGCTTCCCAAACCAACTTGCCCTGCAGCCAATCCGGCACGGTCGCATCAAACCGTCCATTGGCCAGTACGGGGCAATAGATCTCCAAATTGTTGTTAATACCCGTGTGATAGTCATCCTCGCCATGCCCGGGCGCGGTGTGAACCAAACCCGTGCCATCGGTGGTCGTGACATATTCGGCATGCACAACCTTGCTCGTGCGGTTCATGAAGGGATGGGAATATTCGATTCCGACCAATTCCTTGCCGAGCGCCGTTTTGACAACTTCGTGCTGCTCCACGCCTGCGCGGCTGGTAAAAACCTTGGCAACGAGGTCCTTGGCAATGACACTCACACGCCAATCCTGATCGCGCAGATATTTTACGAAGGCATATTCCACGTCCGGATGCACCGCAATTGCAAGATTGGCGGGCAAGGTCCAGGGCGTGGTCGTCCAGATTAGAAAACTGACAACGGCATTGACTCGGATATCGAATTTGCCCTTGAATGCACCCGGGTTGGCGATAGGAAATTCGACATACACGCTGGTGTCTTCGATGTCCTTATATTCCAATTCCGCGTCGGCCAATGCTGTTTGATTGGTGATCGACCAATGGACCGGCTTGAGCTGTTTATAAACCAACCCGTTTTCGACAAACCTGGCGAAGACCTCGAGGGTGGCGGCTTCGTAATCGGGGGACATTGTCAGATACGGCCGATCCCAATCGCCGAGAATTCCCAGGCGTTGAAACTGCTTGCTCTGGATGTCCACGTATTTGCGCGCGTATTCGTAGCAAAGTTTGCGGAAATCGACCGGCTCCATCTGCCTGGCTTTGGGTCCGAGTTCCTGGGTGATTTTGTGTTCGATAGGCAAGCCGTGGCAGTCCCAACCGGGGACATATGGAGTCTGATGGCCCTGCATCGAGCGGAAGCGCAGGATGACGTCTTTCAGCACCTTGTTGACCAGGTGGCCGATGTGGATGTCGCCATTGGCGAAGGGCGGACCATCGTGCAATATCCATTTGGGGCTGCTGGCGCGGGCGGCGAGCAACTGCTCATATAACTTTGCGTCCTGCCATTTCTTCAGTCGGCCCGGCTCGTTCTGAACGAGCTTGGCCTCCATCGCAAAACTGGTTTGCGGCAGATTCAGCGTGTCTTTGTAACTCTTTTTTGCTTCGGTGCTCATGATGATTAGCTGTCAGTGGCCAGTGGCCGGTGATCAGTAATGGGCAATTTAGCGGATTCCATTATTACATTCGAGTTGGCGGACCCTTCGAGATGAATGGCCTTCCATGAACCTCGCTGGAAACGAACAAAACAGAATACTCCCAGCAGAATGCCGTATGCCGTGCACGCCAGCCACGGCCCGGCCACTCCCAGGTTCGGCAAGTATCGCGCGATCAGGTATCCGCCCAGTACTGTTATTCCCCAGCACAATACGGCAGTAACGATGCCCGGCACGACCGTATCGCCCGCACCGCGCAAAGCGCCGTTGTAAACGATGTACATTGCGTCGAAGAATTGATAGATGCCGGCAAAGATGAGAAGGATCGCGCCCAATCGCACGACTTCGGGTTCGCTGGTAAATATATGAATCAGCTGATAGCGAAACAGAGCCATCGCCATGCCGCACAGCAGCATGTACGTCGCAGCAACCTTAAACCCCAGATGGGCGCGTTCAATCGCAACGTCGAGTTTTCGCATGCCGATGTATCGTCCCACCAGCGCCGTGACCGCCTGGCTGATTCCCCACGCGGGCATGAAGCTGACGACCATGTAGCGGAACATAAACTGATTGGCGGCCATGGCGTTTTCGCCGAGCTGCGCCATCACAGCGACGAGAAAAATAGTCCATGCCAAAACATCGGCCACGATCTGCAACCCCGCGCCCGCTCCCAGTTTCACGAGTTTGATGGCTTCATGTATGCGAGGCTTCAGGTCAAACGCACCGAACTTTCGCGATTGGAATGCCAACGAGAAGAACGTGGCAATGCACATTTCGGTGAAAACGCCGGCGTTCTGCGCCCAAGCCGATCCTGCAACACCAAGCTTCGGCGCGCCCCAATTGCCGAACACCAGCGCATATGCGACGGCGGCATTCACCAGCACGCCGGTCACGGCGGCTACCAAAACACTATTGGGTCGGTTCGTCGCCAGCAGAAATTGTCCCGATGCGGTCGCCACCATCTTCAGCAGCACGGCACTGAGGACAATTTGCATGTATTGCCCTTCCAGATGCGACAGATTGGCTGAGTGTCCCGCCGCCCGAAATACGCCCGGCCCCAGCAAGACCATGGGCAGCACCAGGATCGAATAGACCAGCGCCACCCAATACCCCTGCCAAAGATATCGGCCGCAGTGGTTGTACTCGCCTCGCCCGTAGCTTTGGCTGACCAGCGTGTTGACCACCAGCATGATGCCAAACCCAAAGCAGATGAACGAAAATGCGAGCATCCCCGCATTGCCTGCGGCCGTGGGCTCTTCGGTGCCCAGCCGCGACAGCATCCACGTGTCGATGAACTGCATGGCGGTGTAGGAGACCGACTGCGCGACCGTCGGCGCCGACAGGTAGAGCAGTTCCATCAAAGGACTGCGTGCTGATTCCGTTTCCGCCATGACAAATCCGCCAAACAAAAAACCCTGAAGCCGTCGCTTCAGGGTCGGTCTTGTTCGATTGGTGAACTACCCTAGGCGCGGCCAATGTGCTGCGATGTAATAACGATTTTCGGGGTAATTCGAATCATCTTGTTTCCTCACCGGAAGATAGTATCGGCAGAAATGAACATGTCAAACGCGAAAATTACTGGGCAATTTCGGCGTCCGCGCGAGGGGGCCGCATGGTTAAAACGAAAGCAAGATGCGGACCCACGGCAGCGCCGTGGGCGTTCTTATAGGTGAATGGCGCGTCCGTCGGCGACGCCGGCGGCTTCCATGACGGCTTCGGAAATCGTCGGGTGCGGGTGCATCGCCTGGATGATCTCATCCTCGGTGGCTTCCAGGTTCTTAGCCAGCACGAGTTCGGCGAGCATTTCGGTGACGTTTTCGCCGATCATGTGCACGCCGAGCAGTTCACCGTATTTGGCGTCGAAAATCAGTTTAACGAAGCCGTCACTTTCACCTGCGGCCAGCGCGCGGCCGTTGGCGCTCAAAGGGAACTTGCCGACCTTGATTTCCCGTTTGGCTTCACGGGCGGCCTTTTCGGTCAGACCCATGCTCGCGACCGATGGATGTGTGTACGTGCAGCCGGGGATCGCCTTGTAATCAATATGATGATCGCTCACCTTGAAGATGCGCTCAACGCAGATCACCGCTTCGTGATGGGCCACATGCGCCAACCACGGCGGGCCGATGACATCGCCCACCGCCCAGACATTTTCAATATTGGTTTTGTAATTCGTATCGACCTTGACATGATTTTTGAACAGTTCCAGCGGCACACCGGGGCCGGCGAGGTTTTCGACGTTTCCGGTGACTCCGATTGCCACGAGAACAATATCAGCTTCCACCGTGCTTTGGCCCCTGGGGCCGCTGAGCGTCAACTTGAGCGCGCCGTTGGCACGTTCGACCTTCTCTGTCTTGGTCTTGGTGTGGGCATTGATCCCATTCCTGGCAAACGCTTTTTCCAGCGCAATCGACACTTCCTCATCTTCGATGGGAAGCAGGTGATCGAGCATTTCGACAATGGTCACTTCCGTGCCCAAAGCGTTGTAAAAATCGGCAAATTCGCAGCCAATCGCCCCCGCGCCAATGATGGCCAGTCGTTTGGGTTGCTGCGGGAGAACCATCGCTTCGCGAGCGCTGATAATTGTCTTGCCGTCAAAATCGGCGCCGGGCAATGCCCGGGCACGGGCGCCAGTCGCGAGGACGATATGGTCGGCCGTGAATTCCTTCGAACCATCCTTGCCGGTGAATTTAACCTTGTGCGGCCCGACAAGCTGGCCGGTGCCGACTTCGTGCTTCACGCCGTACTTGCGAAAGAGAAACCCGATTCCCTTGGCCAGCTTCTCCGCAATCCCACGGCTGCGGCCGATGATCTTGGCAAAATCGACCTTCATATTGTCGAAGGAAATCCCAAAATCACCCGCATGATGACGCATCTTGCGCACGAACGCACCCGAATCGAGCAGCGCCTTGGTGGGAATGCAACCCCAGTTCAGGCACGTGCCGCCGAGGTTTTCCTTTTCAATGCACAGGACGCTTTTCTTGAATTGTCCGGCGCGAATGGCAGCCGCATAGCCCGCCGGGCCGCCTCCGATCACAATGATGTCGTAGTTGTAGGATGGCATTTGTTAATTGTAGGAAACCGGTCAAGCCGACACGCAGCCGGCGGCACGTTCATTACATGAGCATCATTCCAGGCTCTTCGAGCAATTCCTTGAGCGTTCGCAAAAACTCAGCCGCCGAAGCGCCGTCCACAGCGCGATGATCGGCACTTAGTGTGACGTTCATTACGGTTCGGGCCACGATCGAATCGTTGCGAATGACCGCTCGTTTTTCAGCCGAGCCGATGGCGAGAATACCCACTTCCGGCGGATTAATGATCGCACTGAATTCCTTAATGCCGTAAGTACCCAGATTGCTCACGGTAAATGTCGCGCCGCTTAATTCATCACCTTTGAGCTTTTGAGCGCGGGCGCGATCGATTAAATCTGCACTGCGCTGGCGTATTTCCTTGATGCCCATCTGGTTGACGTTTCGCAACACGGGGACGATCAATCCATCCGGCAGCGCAACCGCCATGCCCATGTGAACGTCTGCAAAGCGGGTGATCTGCGTGCCGCTGTAATGGGCATTCATTCCGGGATGACGCTGAAGCGCGACCGAAATTCCCTTGGTGATAAAATCGCCAAGCGAAAGACGAATATTGTCTTTTTCAAGCTGCTTGTTGATCTTTGCCCGCATGGTGGAAAGTTCTTCCACGTCGATGTCCATTGTTTCGTAAAAGTGCGGGACTTGCTGCTTGGACTGTTGCAATCGCTGAGCGATGACAGACCGCATTTTGGTCAATTGGATGACCTGGGTCTGGCCGCTGGGGATGCGGGCAGGCATCGGCGCGGCAGGCGCGGATGGTGCCGGGGCCGAGCCCGGCTTGGCATTTTCGAGGTCGCGCTGAACGATTCTCCCGCCCGGTCCGCTGCCTTGAATTTGCGAAGGATCGATGCCGCGGTCGGCTGCAATTTTTCGGGCCAATGGTGAAATTCGCAGTTTCGATGTCGTTTGAGCGGGCGGCGAAGTTCGCTGAGGCGTCGAAGGTACGGGAGCGGCCGGGGGTGTTGAAGCGGGTTGCGACGCCGCCGCGGGTGCAGATGCCTCTTTGGATTTCGAAGCCGCGCCGCCGCCCTTTTTTACCTGATCGACAGTTTCATTTCCGGTCGCGAGCAGTGCAATCCGGTCGCCGACCTTTACTTTCGAGCCCTCTTTTGCATCGATCGCCGCAATGGTGCCGGCGTCAAACGCTTCCATCTCCATGGTGGCTTTGTCGGTTTCGATTTCGGCGATGATTTCGCCGGCTTTGACTTTGTCGCCCTCTTTTTTCAGCCACTTCACGACGGTGCCTTCACTCATCGTATCCGAGAGCTGCGGCATGGTTATTTCGACGGGCATCCCAGTGCTTCCCTGTGCTTTTACTTGTAGCAGATTTCCTTAACAGCCGACACGATCTTATCGACGCTTGGCTGCATCGCAATCTCCAGGTGATGATTAAAGGGGACGGGCACATCTTCGCTGGCAACCCGCTTGATCGGCGCATCAAGATCATCGAAGATCTTTTCCTGCAATTGCGCCAGAATTCCCGCGCCCATTCCGCAATATGTCCAATCCTCATCCACGATCAGTAGCCGATGGGTCTTGCGAACCGATTCGATGATGGTTTGCTCATCCAGCGGGCGTAACGTGCGAAGATCGATCACCTCGGCATTAATCTGTTCCTGCTCCGCCATCTGATTGGCTGCGTTAAGGCATGTTTTGACGGTCTTGCTCCAACACAGGATCGTTACGTCATCGCCGGGGCGTTTGATGTCGGCCACGCCAATGGGAAGCAGATACTCTTCAGTGGGAACTTCACCCCTGTCGTTGAGCATCATTTCCGATTCGAGGAAGATGACCGGGTCATCACACCGGATTGAGGTCTTTAGCAAGCCCTTTGCATCGTATGGCGTGGAGGGAGCGACCACGATCAAGCCGGGCACGCGGGAAAACATGGCTTCGACTCGATGGCTATGAGTGGCTGCGAGCTGATGGGCGATTCCATTGCCGCCGCGGAAGACGATCGGAACCTTGAACTGTCCGCCGGACATATAACGTATATTGGCGGCGTTGTTCATGAGCTGGTCCATGCAAACCAGTGAAAAGCTCCAGCTCATGAATTCAATGATGGGTCGCAGACCGGTCATGGCTGCGCCGATGCCCAGGCCGGAAAACCCGGCTTCGCTGATGGGCGTGTCGAAAACCCGCCGCTCGCCGAAATGGGCAAGCATGCCTTCAGAGACTTTATAAGCGCCGTTGTATTGGCCGACTTCTTCGCCCATGAGGAAGACGTTTTCGTCGCGTTCCATCTCCTCCCACATGGCTTGGCGGAGGGCTTCACGGAATTGAATTTCTGGCATAAATCATAGCGGGCGGCGGGCGGCGGGCGGCGGACAGTTTAAGTCACTGCCTGCCGCCTGCTGCCTGCTGCCTGCTCTCCTCTATTTCTGCAATGGATACTGCTCAGCCAGGACATCCGTATACAACTCAGAATGGTCCGGATGTGGGCTTTCGTCCGCGAATTTAACCGAGTCTTCGACGATTTCGCGGACTTCGTGCTCAAGAGATTCAATCGTTGCGTCATCGATTCGGCCGGCTGCGCGAAGGCGTTTTTCGTAAATGGTGATCGGATCGCGTTCGCGCCAATGGGCCAGTTCTTCCTTCGTGCGATATTTCATCGCATCGGACATGGAATGGCCGCGGTATCGATAGGTGTTGGCGACCAGATAGGTCGGCCCTTCGCCGCCGCGTGCCCGTTCGGTGGCTTGTGTCATGGCGGCAATCACGGCATCGAGGTCGTTGCCGTCTATGTTGCGATGCGGCATGTTGTAGCCGCTGCCGCGCTGAGCCAAGTCCGTCTGAGCGCTGTGGCGTTCCACTTGTGTGCCCATCGCCATCATGTTGTTTTCAACTACGAAGATGCAGGGGAGTTTGTACAGGCTGGCGAGGTTGATGGCTTCGTTATGTGTGCCTTGATTGATTGCCCCGTCGCCAAAGAAGATAAAAGATACTCCCCCCATTTTCTTATACCAACATGAAAAGCCCGCTCCTACACCGAGCGGAATCTGACCGCCTACGATGCCGTGGCCACCCAGGTTGCCCACCTCGGGCTGGAAGAAATGCATCGAGCCGCCCTTGCCCTTGGAGCAACCGGTCGCCCGACCGAAGAGTTCCGCCATCGCCGCGCGGGGTTCCATTCCTAAAGCGAGCGAATGGCCGTGGTCGCGATAGCCGTTGATGAGATAGTCCTTACCCTTTTGGAAAACCGCTGCCGTTCCGACGCAGACTGCCTCCTGCCCGCTGTATAGGTGACAAAAGCCGCCAATCCGCTGGCCAGGCCGGGTATATTCCTGGAATGTTCGTTCCTCAAAACGACGAACCAGCAGCATCATCCGCAAACGTTCACGTTCGACGGCGACATCAACGGGTACTGATTTAAGTGATTGTGGTTTCGTCTCTAAGGGCTCGGCAACAGACATTGAATACTCCAATGGACCAGGGGCCGGTCAGACCCTTCGGCACGCGCGGGCACGGGTGGCCTGCCGAGTGTCGAGTCGGAATAATGTAGTGGATTTTAGGCGGCGTGCAACAGTCCCGGCGGCCCTATCGTCGGCGGCGTAAGAATGGCAACGTCCCGATAAAAAGCAGGACCGAAACGGGTTCCGGGACGGACAACGCACCATCCAGCACATATTGACCAATATCGCCCACATTTCCCGCACTCATTACCGCCAAATCATAGGTGCCGGGCACCAGGTGATATAAAAGCTGTTCACCCAGAGTGGCGGTGGCTTGGAGGTCTAAAAGCGTTCCATCTGCCGAATAAAGGGCCAAAGACCCATCCAACATTGCGCCAAACGGGGCAACCTGAAGGTTGAACAAAGCATCCCCCTCATTGATGACGCTGAAGGAGTAAAAATCGATATCCGAAGTCTTTGTGATCACGCCGCTTGCCAAAATCACATCGCGGTCAACAACAAGGGGTTTGGCGTGGTTAATGTCATCCCCGGCTTCGTCGGTTGCATACCCAAAGCCGTTGTTAAAAACTGACCCCGGATTGAGCGTGTCAACATAAGAGATTACATCGACATCAATTTGGGCATCTGAAAAGCCAGTGGAGGATGGACCATCCCACCACGATGAACGCGCTGAGAAATATGATACACCCATTGTCGGAGCTTTGTCGCTCGTGCCGGGATTGTATTCAGCGGTCTTAAATCCGCTCTCGTCATAGACGCTTTGATGTTCCAAACCGAAAAGATGACCCGCCTCGTGCGCAATGGCCACTGCTGAATATTTCGGCGTGCCGTTGGCCAGATTGCTGGAGAAAACATATCCGGTGGTCGACAGGAAGCTACGGGTGAATCCCTGTACGTAAGCAATTCCACCTGCGGCCTTGCCGTTGCTGGCAGCACTGTACCAGTAAGAGCCGTTGCCATTGTCGCCCGTGCCGCCAACTACAATTCTTGCCGCAACGCGGTGATCCAGACTGGCGGGAGCCACGGTTGTCACGTTGATATTAAATGGAGAATATGCTTCAGCGACACGCTGGCAAATTTCGTTGATATTGTCCAATTCCTGCTGCGAGAAAGTGTTTGGATCTCCGTCGATGTCGTATGCCTTGGTCGTGCCAGGACTATATGCTCCCCACGTCGTCGTGGAATCACCATCAAAATCGAGATAGAGCGTCGCCGTCGTGGAATTGGCATTGGCGCCGGTCCGGCTGTTAAACGCTGGAAGGCTTGATAACGGATAGGTAGGGCCGCTCAAAACGATTGGAGCAGGAGCGAGAGACGGAGCGGGGAATGCATCTGCATCAACCGCCAGTTGTGCAAAGGCAGGAGGCGCAATGAGCGCGCCAAGCCAGAAAATGGCAGCGTAGGCAGCCGCCTGCTTTAGCGCAGCCCTCACAGTCGGGTCTCCTCTCGTACCCAACATTAAACACCACGGGCGCGGAGAAGCAAATCTTTTTCGGCTGCCTACGCTGTAAAAACGCTATAAACGGAACCAGGGATAAACCCCTATCCGATTATTTCAAAATTCCTTCTTTGCGGGCCATGTGCTGAATCAAGTCCACGACGCGGTGGCTATAGCCCCACTCGTTGTCGTACCAACTGACCAGCTTGAAGAACCGCTTTTCACCTTTCAGATTATTCTGAAGGGTTGCCAGGCTGTCATAGATGCTCGATCGAGAATCGTGAATGAAGTCGCTGGAAACAACCTCTTCATCAGCTACACCCAGGAAACCCTTAAGATAGCTTTGGCTGGCCTTCTTGAGTGCGCCATCGATTTCTTCAATCGAACTATCCCGGGCGGATCGGAACGTCAGATCGACCACCGACACGTCGGCCACAGGCACGCGGAAGGACATGCCGGTGAGTTTGCCCTTGACGGCCGGGAGCACTTCGCCGACGGCCTTGGCGGCGCCGGTGGTTGATGGAATCACATTGATGGCAGCAGCGCGACCACCGCGCCAATCCTTCTTGCTCGGCCCGTCCACGGTCTTTTGAGTGGCTGTATAGGCATGAATCGTGGTCATCAGGCCGGTTTCAACGCCGATTCCCTCCTTCAAAACGACATGAACCAGCGGCGCCAGGCAGTTGGTTGTGCATGACGCATTTGACACAATCAGGTGCTTGCTGGGGTCGAACTCGTTTTCATTCACGCCCATGAGCAGGGTTTTCACCTCACCCTTGCCTGGCGCGGAAATAACGACTCTCTTGGCTCCGGCAGCAAGATGCCCCTTGGCTTTCTCAGAATCGGTAAAAAGACCGGTCGATTCGATCACATAATCGACGCCATAATCCTTCCACGGAAGTTGGCTGGGTTCCTTGGTCGCCATGACGCAGCGAATCGACTGGCCATTGACGATGAGCGTGTCATTGTCTTCGCCCGTGCCGGTTTTGCTGGTTTCAATCTTGTGCTTGAATCGGCCATGGACCGAGTCGTATTTCATTTGATAAGCGAAGTAATCCGCGTCGGTGCTGATATCGACGACGGCCTTTACTTCAACCGACTTGCCAAGCAGTCCCTGATCGCACAATGCCTGAAAGACCAAGCGTCCAATTCGTCCGAATCCGTTAATTCCTACTTTCAAGGCCATAATTACTTCTCCTGATCGGTCTGATCATCTGTGAGTATAGGTGGAAGATAACACTGGCACGGCTAGCAATGCCCATGCCGACTTTGCCAAACCTAGGATTCCACCGTGCTGCTGTCAAGACACAAGGGAGCCCCAAGTCCCCTATTGGTCAGAATCGCAATAGCGGAGTATGATCGGATGCGGGAACCGTCTTAAATTCCAGGAGCGGGATGTCAGGCGTGTCTTTGTCAGTCACTCGACCCATCGGCCGGGCGTTGGTTGTTGCAAGCGCATCAAACCGAGGTCCGCTGGTTGCCACGGCAAACCGGCTGGGCTTCGAGTGCGGACAGTGCGACGATCCTTACAGCGCCATGCTGGAAATCTCTCGCCGCCGGCTCGCATATGCAGCCCTGATACTGAGCTTGTCAGGGTTATACCGCGAGGAACTTGCACTGATTACCACTGTCAAACGTCGCATCCCCCATTTGGAAGTCTGGTTGGCGCATACGGACGGCAGACAGAGCACTCTTGCTGAAGCAATTCGACTTGGTGCGGATGGATTGATCGATGCCGAAGGCTTGCATCGCATGGCCGCGCCTTCGGCAACGGTTCATACCGGCGACGCACAAGCCTATCGCCCTTTGACCATTCCTTCAGAGCCTTCAAATGGCGAACCCGTTGAACAAGTGGAAAGCGCCAATCAAAGCGATATCGCGCTCGGCGAGCCGGTTTTAACAGCCGATGAGTTGCGAGCATTGCTGCAAGATCAACCCCTCATGCCGCCCAGCGGCAAAGTGGAAGAATAGAAGTCTTAACCATGCCCGTCATCGCACAAGAACGTATCCTTCTCGTGGGCGACAATGAACGCCAACTTCACGCTGCGCTGTCACAGGTGCTGCCCTCAGCGCATATTTCCGCGACGGCGACTTATTTCGACGCGATCGGCGAATTGGCGGGCACGACCTACACCAGCGTGCTCGCCGCGGCATCGCCCATTGAAAGGCGCCCTGAGCCGGCCATCCAAACGTTGCGCCAAGCTGCGGGCGAAGCACGATTGCTCCTGTTTGGCGAACCGGGCCTGGAACCGCTCGCCCGGAAAATGCTCGAATTTGGACTCGACGATTATCTGGTAACGCCGGTCAATCCGGTCGAACTTGGGCAAATGTTCGGGACGCCGCCGATGAGGTTGGCTGCAGAGCCTGCCTCGGATGGCGAACAGCCGACTACCATTGCGCCCAGTCGAATCGAACTGCTCGGCGGATTGCCGCTGGCGGAAATTCTGCTTGATGCGATGCTCCATCATCCTCACGATGGATCGCGCGCAGCGCTCAACCAACTCAACGCACGGCTGGGTCCGGCAACGCAGCTTGCATTTACCTCTCCATCCGCGGTTGCGCCGTCGGTGCCGGAAGGACAGACCATTCTGTCACATGGGGTGCGCTGCGATCAACAGCCTGGGGGAACGTTGCACCTTGTTATTCCCAGGGATGAGGACCAGACGACTGCAAGGCACCTATTGGCCCAACTCGCAATACTTTTTGGGCAGCTCATGACGGTGGAGGAACGTCACAATCGCCTTCAGCGTCTGGCGATCAGCGACGATCTGACCGGGTTATACAATGGGCGATACTTCAGGATCTTCCTCGCCCAAATCCTGCAAAAGGCGCTGGCGAAAAAGTTTTTGGTGACGCTACTGCTTTTCGATATCGATAATTTCAAGAGCTATAACGACCGGTATGGCCACGCTGTGGGAGATGAGATTCTCAAACAAACCGCCAAGCTCATTCGTTCCTGCTGCCGGGAGCACGATCATGTTGCGCGAATCAGCGGCGATGAATTTGGCGTGATCTTCTGGGAAAAGGAAGGACCGCGACAGCCGCGCGATCCCAAGCCGGGCGCGTCGGCATCCCGCGTGCCGCAAAATATCGTGCAGATCCTCGAACGCTTTCAATATGCGATTGCCAATTCAGATTTGAAACTGCTCGGTGCGCATGGCAAAGGCGTATTAAGCATCAGCGGAGGACTGGCGGTTTATCCGCACGATGCGCAAACGGCTGAAGCATTGTGTGCCGCCGCTGACAGCGCCCTGATGTTCGGTGCGAAAAAGAGCGGCAAGAATTCGATCTTTCTGGTCGGTGCCGCCGAACCTCATCATCCGAACAATCCATGAAAAAAGCCCACGGCTTGGCCGTGGGCTTCTCACTTTCGCGGTTCGAATCAATCGAACTTACTTGAGTTCGACCGTTGCGCCCTGCTCTTCGAGTTCCTTCTTGAGCTTGGCGGCATCGTCTTTGGACAGGTTTTCCTTGACGGTCTTTGGCGCGCCTTCGACCAGGTCCTTGGCTTCCTTGAGGCCCAGGCCGGTTGCGGCGCGGACCACCTTGATGACCTGAATCTTCTTGTCGCCGGAGTTCTTGAGAACCACGTCGAACGTGCTCTTGGCTTCTTCCGCCGGAGCCGCTGCGCCACCGCCAGCCGCGCCCGCCGGACCAGCCACCATGACCGCTCCGCCAGCCGCCGGCTCAATGCCGTGCGTCTCTTTCAAGTAAGCAGCCAGATCGACCGCCTGCTTCAGCGTGAGACCAACAATCTTGTCGCCCAGTTCCTTGATTTCAGCAGCTACTTCTGCCATGACTTCATCTCCGAGTCGTATCGTGACTCAACCGTGTCGAACCTGTTTTCCCGTCCGAGAACTCATCTCACAGCGAGACGATTTAACCCTTGCGGGATAGTCGGACCGTCGGATGTTTCGTTTCGCAGCCACGAACCCGCGTCCATGGCTGAGTTTCTAAATTCTTAGGTTGCCGGTGCTTCTGCTGCTGCGGGAGCAGCAGGTGCAGCGCTCTCCTTTTCCTTTGCCTTTTCTTCGATCGCCTTGATCAAGCTGCCGATCTTGCCCGCCTGACTCTTGAGTGTGCCAGCAAGTTTCCTGCCTGGCGAGAGCATGACGGCAACAATGAGCCCCACCGCTTCTTCACGGGTCGGGAACTTGCTGACCTTCTTCACACCTTCTTCGCCGGCATACACTTCGCCGTCGAAGAAAATGCCTCGCAGCTCGATCTTCTCATCGGTCTTCTTCTCGTCGAGAAGCAGACGTGCAATGGCTGAAATGCTGGCCTTGCCATAGATCAACGCAGTCGGACCTTCCAGCAGTTTGTCAAAGCCCTTGAGCTTTGTGCCGGATGCGGCGCGCTTGACGAGCGAATTCTTCACGACCGTCATTCGAACGCCTTTGTCGCGCAGGCGCCGGCGAATCTGGTTGTTTTTAATGGCGTCAATCCCGCGCGGGTTGATGACTGCCACGCTTTCAACGTCTTTGAAACGCGATGACATTTCTTTTTCGATCAGCGATTTAACTGGCTTGCTCATGTTTACCACCTCAACGGGCAGAAGCCGTGATGACTGCTTGCTGCCGGCTCATTATTGAATGTTCAAATACGCCGCAGGCGTCATCGTGCCTTTCAGCACGAGCTTTTTGAAATAGGCGCCCTTGCTCGTTTGCGGTTTGAGCCGGCGAACCGTCGCGATCATCGCATTGATATTGTCGACCAGCTTGCTCTTGTCGAAGCTCACCTTGCCGACCACGCAGTGCACGTTGCCGCCCGCATCATTGCGAAACTCAACCTTACCGGCGGCGTATTCCTTGACGGCGTTGGCGATATCCGGCGTTACGGTGCCCGCCTTGGGAGAAGGCATGAGTCCCTTGGGACCGAGAACCTTTCCGAGACGGCCGACGAAACGCATCATGTCAGGCGTCGAAATCGCAACGTCAAAGTCTGTGAAATTGTCTTTCTCGACTTCCTGCACCAATGCCTGGCCACCTGCCTTGATCGCGCCGGCGGCTTTAGCCTGCTCGGCGAGATGGTCCGGGCAAAACGCGATGACTCGCTTGGCCTTGCCGATGCCGTGTGGCAGGGAGACCGATGATCGAATGGTCTGATCCGCCTGCTTGGGATCGATGCCCAGCGAGAAGATCAATTCAACCGATTGATCGAACTTGGTCGGGGCAAATGATTTGACCGCGTCTACAGCTTGGTCGACTGAGACCGGGGTAATGACGGCTTTTTCAGCGGCTTTCTTGTAGCGCTTGGAACGTTTAATGACAACTGGCATGCTTGTGTCGCTCCTTTCATGAGCTCCCACTATTCAGGCCGTGGTCCGCCTTCGAGTTTATTCGGTCTACTTCTTTGCAGAATGGCCATTGCCATTACGCTTTATCGGTGCAACAACTTTGGCAATGAGGAAGACATCAATCAAATGCTCCTCAAAGTCAGCCTCTTCCTTTGCATTCTTCTTTCGAGGGACAGCCACCTCTAAGGTTCGCCCACCCGGCTTGAGGAAGGCAAACTCTTGTGACAACACATTCACTTCCGATCCATCGCCCGTCACGACGGCGAACGGCTCAAACGGCTTGCGAGACAATAGCTGTTTGATTCGTTTCAGACTCATCGCTTAACCTTCGACAGTAATTCCCATTGATCGCGCCGTGCCGGCGATGATTTTCGCGGCGGCGTCCTCGTCGAAGGAATTCAGGTCCTTGATTTTTTCCTTGGCCAGCTTCTTGCAGTCGGCCATTGTGATCTTTCCGATTTTGTTCTTGTTCGGTTCGCCACTGCCTTTTTCGGCCTTGACGAAATCCTTCAGCAACACGCTCGCGGGCGGGCTCTTTACTTCGAAGGTGAAGGTGCGGTCCTTGTACACGGTCACAAGCACGCCAACGACCTTACCCTTGAGGGCGGCCGTGGCGGCGTTGAACTGCTGAATAAACTGCCCGGGGTTCACGCCATGCTGGCCAAGTGCTGGACCGATCGGAGGCGCCGGCGTCGCCGTCCCACCCGGTGCCTGGAGTTTGAACTGAACTGTTATTTCTTTCTTGGCCATGACTTACTCAACTTCGGGTTATTCGACAATCGTCGCTTCAACTCGCTTAACACCAGCAACTTCAGTAACTTCCCTGCCTGCGGTCAGCCGCCTTAATAATCCGTACACCGGTACGGTTAACAGTAAAAGGGCGGACAAACTAACCGCAAACGCCACAATTGACAAGACAAGCAGCACAAGTCCCGGTAAAGCCAGGACCATGACGATGAACCTTGCCCAGTGCGGAAGCCCGCCCACATCAGCACGGAAGTCCTGAATCCGCCCGAAGTAATGCGTGAAACGCGACATTGCTCCGCTCAAATCTTCTCGATCTGCCAGTATTCCAGTTCCAGCGGGGTTGGCCGGCCGAAAATCGTGGTAATGATGCGAACCATGCCCTTGTCTGGAATGATCTCGTCCACTTCGCCCTCGAAATTGATGAAGGCGCCATCGGTGACTTTGATCTTGTCTTTCTTTTTGTATTCGGTCTTGAGGCTGGGTTGATCGTCGGGACGCTCGGCTTCTTCGACCATCTTCGCCTGGTCCTTGGGACTCATGGCGGTGGGTTTACCGTTGGAACCGATGAAGTCGCCAACGCCCTCGGTTTCCTTAATCATGAACCAGACGTCTTCGGGAATCATGCCGTTCTTATCGAGTTCGAGTTCGATGAACACATATCCCGGATAGAGCTTGCGGTCCGACTCCCGGCGCACGCCGGCCTTCATCGACCTTACGCGTTCGGTGGGCACCAAAATCCTGCCAACCTTGGCCTCAAGGCCTTCGATCTTTACTTTGCGCACCAGCTTCTCGCGGACGGTGTCCTCTTTGTTGCTGGCGACTCTCAAGACGAAGAATTGCATGATTTATGTTTCCGAACGTTACTTCATCGTTTGGCGGTTGAAGCCATGACGCCCCAAGCCGCACTACCGAGCACGATTACGCCCATGATTACATCAAGTACGATTTTGGCTCCCGAGCCATACCTTCGACCAACAATCTCCCACAACGGCGCATCCCCGGCGAGCACGCCCACCAGATAAAACAGGCGGGTAAAATACAAATCGAGCATGAACAACAGCCCGGCGATCATGAACATGAAAAGGATCACGACCTTGGTCGAACCGATCAGTTCGGCGCGGCTGGTCCAGTTCACCTTTTTCATCTCGCTGTCGGTTGCGATCAGAAAGTCGGTGCTCTGCGGGCGGTTCATCAGCTTCCAGATCAAAGCAATTGAACCGACCAGAAAGACAGCAACAATGCCATTCAACCACGCAGTGTGTTCGTTGAGCCAGTCAATTTCGGGCGGGATCCGGGTGTAAATAAAGTTGGCGGTCAATGCGACAAACATTGCCCCGCCGACAGCGGTTCCCACGCGGGTCCAATATCCCTGGCCCTTCTTGTAAATCGTAAAAAAGCTTGGATGTTCAGAGGCTGCGGGGGCGGACGGTTTTCCGCCGTGCCCTTCCTCGTTACCATCAGCCAGTTCTTCCTCGGCCATGGTCTTCTCGTCATTATTCGTTGCCGACGCCATAATATTCATCTCACCAAGCACGCCGGATAGGAATCGAACCTATAACCTGCCGCTTTGGAGACGGCCGCTCTGCCAGTTGAGCTACCGGCGTATAACAAGCCGGCAGTCGGCAGCAGGCGACTGGCAGTACATATCTGCCCGCTGCCCGCTGCCCGCTGCCCACTACTTCCTTTTGACCTTATGCAGTTTATGCGATCGTTCACGCCGGCAGTATTTCTTCAGCTCGATCTTCTGCGGACCGCCGGCAACCTTGATTTCGGTACGATAATTCAGGTCGCTGCACGAGGTGCATTGAAGCCACACCATTTCGCGATTCTCTTTTGCCATAACATCACCTAAAAGCTGGCAGCAGGCAGTCGGCAGCAGGCAAAACGTCCTTGCCTGTTTCGCTGCCCGCTGCCTGCTGCCCCGCTGCCGGCTCTCACCTAATTTTAAGCAATGACCTTCGCCACAACGCCCGATCCGACGGTCTTGCCACCTTCGCGGACGGCGAAGCGGAGCTTTTCCTCCATGGCGATCGGGGCCTTGAGTTCGACTTCGATCGTCACGTTGTCGCCGGGCATGACCATTTCAGCGCCGCCGAGCAACTTGGCCACACCCGTTACGTCGGTCGTGCGGAAGTAGAATTGCGGCTGATAGCCCGTGAAGAACGGCGTATGACGGCCGCCCTCTTCCTTGGTCAGAATATATACCTCCGCCTGGAACTTCGTGTGCGGGGTGATGCTCTTGGGAGCCGCCAGAACCTGGCCGCGCTCAAGGTCTTCCTTTTCAACGCCTCGCAGGAGCACGCCGACGTTTTCGCCGGCCTGGCCGTTTTCCAGCGTCTTGTTGAACGCTTCGATACCGGTAACGACCGTGCTCTTGTTCGGCTTAAGGCCGACGATTTCGACCGTGTCGCCGATCTTGCATGTGCCGCGCTCGATACGGCCGGTGCCGACCGTGCCGCGCCCCTTGATGCTGAACACGTCTTCGATCGGCATCAGGAACGGCTTGTCGATTTCGCGGGTCGGCAGCGGGATGAATTCATCCAACGCCTTGACCAGTTCGTCGATCGGCTTGTTGGCGGCTTCGTCCTTCGGATTCTGGAACGCCGGAAGCGAAGAGCCGCGAACCACCGGAGTGTCATCGCCGGGGAAGCCGTACTTGGTGAGCAGTTCGCGAACTTCCATTTCGACGAGGTCCAGCAATTCCGGATCGTCAACCAGGTCGATCTTGTTGAGGAAGACAACAATCTTGGGCACACCGACCTGGCGAGCCAGAAGAATGTGTTCGCGGGTCTGCGGCATCGGGCCGTCAGCGGCGGACACGACCAGGATCGCGCCGTCCATCTGGGCAGCGCCGGTGATCATGTTCTTGATGTAGTCAGCGTGACCGGGACAGTCAACGTGAGCGTAGTGACGCTTGTCGCTTTCGTATTCAACATGGGCGGCCGAAATCGTCACCGTCTTAGTGGCGTCGCGTTCAGTGCCGCCTTTGGCGATGGCTTTGTAGTCCTTCGCTTCAGTGCCGAACTTGGCCGCGGACCGTGCCGACAAAGCCGCCGTGAGCGTCGTCTTGCCATGGTCGATGTGACCAATCGTGCCGACATTCACGTGGGGCTTCTTACGTTCAAATACTCCCTTTGCCATAGCGCGAACCTCCAAAGTGATCAAATTTTTGATTTGCGATTTGCGATTTCCAATTTGCAATCCCGTTGACCGCAAATCCAAAATCGCAAATCGCAAATCCTAAGTAGCTGGCAGTGGGGATTGAACCCACGACCTCGTCCTTACCAAGGACGCGCTCTACCACTGAGCTATGCCAGCGACACCTGTTGACTGGCCAACGACCCTGTGCCGCGGCTGCTCATTGACACTGATGTCGCCCTGCACTCTCGCTCGACCCCGGCAATCTCTGCGCGTACGGAGAGCGTAGAAGGGGCGAGAGTATAAGTTGAAGCTGGGCAATGTCAATTCTGCGAAAACATGAAAATATCGGGTACTGGCGCATTTCCGAATGCGACATCTATTATAAGCAGGCTTCTGTCAAGCCGGTAACAGTCGAAAGCGGATTTGGGGTTCTCAAATATCTATTCGGCATCGTCATCACGGACGTTGAAACGAGGCCCGCCTTCGGTGTCGTTCTTCCAAATGGCGGCTTTGATCGCGACGGTCAAGCTCCATGGCAGGGTATATCCGGCTTGATTATGCCGGCCAGTTGGGATGTCCATCGAGCGCGTGATTAATCCGTGAATCCTTCAATGAGAACGACTATTTTGTTTCCCATGCGTCCAAGGGATTGTTCGTTAGCAAATGAAGTCGTCTCATGGGAACTGCCGGTAGATGCTTTATCGCGATCGGTCATATTGCGTCCTATCGTTGGGGATCATCGCATTGATGATATCGCGCAATGCGGAATATTGATCGTCAATTTGAGTCATCGTACTCCGCACCCGCTTGAGTGAAGGCACGAGCGTGTTGGCCAGCATTTGCGGAACGGCGCCTTCGGGCAGTTTGGCAAGCGCTTCATCGGCAAGCCTATCGAATGTTTCTGACGGCTGATCCATCGCTTCTCCGATAGCGCGATAAAAATCATCCATTGAATTGATCGCGGCGACCTGCATGAGCTGATTCTGATCCTTGGCCATTTGAAGCGCTAAGTCATGCTCCGTCTGGATTAGCTGTTTGCCCGTCAGGGCTTTGGGTAAATGATCCAGTTGCTCGCGAAGAACATGAACGCGCTCAACCGATAATGAAGGAGTAATTCCGTCTAATTCGTCCATCGCAAGCTTCTCAATGGCGACTCCAACCAACTTATCCACCAGCGTTCCCCGGATGCCGATGTGGCGGCCAAATGCCATCATCGCAACGAGATCGTCGGCTGCAGTCAGTTCGTCGTTCATTTGTTCCGCATACAAGGCATGAAGGTTCATAAATATCGCAGTGGCACGAATGTCATTGAGAACGGGGATATGATCCGCAACGGAAGACGGGCCCCAATCACACGATGGCTGAGCGGCGCCGAGGCGCACCCATGAAACGATCATGCCGTAACGTTCAAAAAATGGACCGGCCTGATCGTCAAAGCGATGGTTATCGTCGTACCGACCGAATAGCGCGATATCCGCCGGTGTGGCACTCAGTTGCCGAAACAACTTGAGTGCTTCGGCATAACTGTCGGCTGCATTGGCGGATTGAGTAGTTGCAGGCGGCGCGAATGCGAGAGGCCGCACTGGAGATGTGAAGACAACCGTTGCCGGCTGTGGATTCCTCGTTTGACGTGCCAGCGGAATTGCGATCGTCGTCGCCAGCGCAATGGTTCCAAGCACAGCCGCCGCAACTTTGATTTTCGATGTGGCCATGAGATACATCCCTCCTTTTGCAATGGCCGCGCCCGACGCGCCGGCTGAATTGCTGGTTGTGATCACCGCGTCGAATAAATGCGCCGGAGCTTTTTGAATAACATTACTGCCGAGTAATCCGGGCAAGCTTTGTGTTGATGCGACCGCACCCGATCGGAGAAGCACGTCTTTGAGTTTCTCCAATGCCCGGATCGTCCGTTTGGTCACGGCGTTTTCGGAGATACCCAGCACATCGCCAATCTCGCGATGGCTTTTCTGATCCCAGAATCGTAAAACCAGTAGATTGCGATCTCCGCGAGACAGCCGCGCCATCGCCCGATCCAGTTCCGGCGAGATCTGATCCCAATTGGAAGACGTTTCCGAACGGCTCGCCTCGATCATCTGTGCAGCCCTCCGTTCGTGCTTGTCGCGACGCGCTCGCCGCTTGAGCGCATCCCGCGCACATAAATGCGTTGTCGTGAGCAGCCATGCGGAAATGATCGTCCCCGCACGAAGCGACTTCAGCTTGCGATGAAAAATAATGAAGACCGCTTGCGTGACATCCTCGGCCAAACCGGGATCGATCACCTGACGGCGTGCGGCGGAATAGACAAGATCGATATATCGTCGAACCAGATCAGCGAATGCTTCGTCGGAATCGATCATACTCTGTGCCATTATCCTGTAATGGACAGAACCACAAAAAATCTGCCAAAAATCATAAAAACCTGAAAAACGGCGGCATTTGTCTCTCACGGCGTCTGAGGTATTCCGAAGATCCGGATATCAATCAACTTTCCTTATCGATCAAACTGCGCATCAAACGCCACCGCGCTCGGTTTGAAATCGAGCTTTCTGACCAATTCACATGCCTCTTTCGCGCCATGCTCGCGGTCCATGCGCGAGTCTTCCCATTCCACGCTCAATGGGCCCCGGTATCCAACATCGTTGAGTGCAACAATGATTCTCTCGAAATCAACATCGCCATGACCAGGTGAACGAAAATCCCAATATCGCCTCGAATCAGCAAAGGTTGTATGACCGCCAAATACACCCACTGTTCCATCCCCTTTGCCCCACCACGCATCTTTTACATGACAATGAAATATCCGCGCACCAAAGGTGTAGATGAATTTCACATAATCGACATGCTGATATCCGAAATGAGATGGATCAAAATTGAAACCGAACCTTTTGTGCCCCTTTATCGCCTCGACTGCACGCTGAGCTGATGCGATATCAAATGCAATCTCGGTGGGATGAACCTCGAGCGCGAAATTGACGTTTTGCTTGTCGAACTCATCGAGAATCGGCTTCCATCGCTTCGCGAAATCGTCATAGCCCTTTTGCCAGTATTTTTGGTCAGTCGGAGGAAATGCGTAAATTGAATGCCAGATGCTCGATCCCGTGAACCCGTTGACCACGGCTGGGAAACTATTCTTCTTTGGCGCGGCATCAAACAATCGACGACATGCCTTGACGGTGTCCATCATTCTCTTGGCAGCCCGCTTGCGAACACCTTCGGGCTCGCCGTCACCCCAGATCTCCGGCGGCAGAATGCTCTTATGCCGCTCGTCGATCAGATCGCACACTGCCTGCCCCACCAGATGCGCGCTAATGGCGAATGTCGATAAGCCATGTGACGTAAGAATATCCCATCGCCCTTTGCAGTAATTTTTATCCTTCAGTGCTTTATCAACTTCAAAATGGTCTCCCCAGGTAGCCAGTTCAATTCCATCAAACCCAAAGGTCTTGGCCTTTTTGCATATCTCTTCGAACGATAAATCTGCCCACTGGCCGGTAAAAAGAGTGACAGGACGCGCCATTTCAAATTCTCCTTGCAGTTACCGCTCGTGCCGATCAAAACGACTTGAACCTATACTGTCAATGTCGTCTAATCCGATGCACTGCCGCAGGAGTGGCGGAATTGGCAGACGCGCTGGTCTTAGGAGCCAGTACCGAAAGGTGTAGGGGTTCGAGTCCCCTCTCCTGCATTCAGAGAAAGGATGCATTCAGTAAGGATGAAGGATGAATCTCATAAGCTTCTGCTTGCGCGGTCAATATTGATCGCTGCATTGGGTCTTTTTTCATCCTTCATCATTCATCCTACATCCTTTCTTCATGCCGATTCCATTTTTGTCGGCACCCTTGAACGCAAAAATGCGATCATCAAGGAACTGCGAGGCGAAAGCCTTTTCTACGACTACAGCGGACGCACCAGCGAAGTGCCGGCCGCGCGCGTCACACGCCTGATCGTTGATAACGAGCCGCCTCTCAATATCGCCGAGGAATCCTTCGCCACCGAGAAATGGGATGCTGCGGTCGATGGATACCAAAAGACAATCCGCACCACTTCCAAGCCGTGGATCAAGGATTGGGCTGCTATGCGCCTGATCGCCGCTGCGAATAAGTCCGGGCGTTTCGACGCCGCTGCGTTCGCCTATATCCTGGCCCTTCTGAAAAATCCCACGACTGCTTCAAACATGAAGCCGGTCATGCCTGAATCGAAATCGACCTTCCTCGATTCAGCCGTTGCCGATGTCAATACAACGCTGGGCGATCCGCGCCTCACTGCCGTTCAAAGGCGAGCGCTGCTTGGATTTCTGATCGAACTCCAGCAGGTGCGCAATGACCTCGCCGGTGAAGATGCAGCCTATGAGCAGCTCATCAAGCTCCCCGGCGCTGACATGAACGACCCCAACGCCAAACGCGTCCTGGCACGTCGGCGACTTACTGCTGCCGCCAAAGCACTTGATTCAAAGAACTATCAGCAAGCCATCACCGAAATTGATTCAAATAAAGCTCTCTTCATCGAGCCCAAACAGCAGGCCGATGCGCTTTATCTGCTCGCCCAGGCGCGCGAAGGAGCAGCCGGCACCGATTCCACCAGCCTGAAAGACGCCGCCTTGGCTTACATGCGAGTCGTCGCCCTGGCCAAAACCCAGCCGGATGCGCCGCATGTTGTCGATTCTTTGCTCAAAACCGCCGCCCTGCTCGAACAGCTTGGGCAAAAGCCCACCGCCATCCAGCTTTACGATCAGATCATCTCCCAATATCCTGATGACCCGGCGGTGAACAAGGCCCGCAGCAAACTCGCTACTCTTAAGCAGAACTAACCCATGCGAATACAAAAGTATCTCCGTGATAATAGTAAAAAACTGATGTCCATCTTTGGCGCCCTGCTGATGGTCGTGTTCCTTATCCCCAGCTATATGAGCCGCAATAGCGGAGGTGGCGACACAGTCATCGGTTCTATTGGCGACCAGAAAATTACCCGCGACCAGGTCCGCGATGCCGAGGACGAATGGGAATACGTCGTTCGCCATATACTGATCCGCGGACAGGGAACCGGTCAGCAACAATGGCAATCCATAGCCAACATTCTCCCGCAGGAACTTGACCAGAGCATGCGTTCCAATCCCGAGGCGTATTTCCTTCTAAAAACCGAAGCCACGCGCATGGGCCTGACCCCTCGACCGGAAGAAGCGGTTGCGATGCTCTCCGACACCAACAGTCCCTACGCGATTGCCATGCTTGACAATCGCATCATCCCCTTCGCCAATATTGATGATGAATCCATCAAAAATAATGTGACCTATTCGTTGGCCAACCTCGTCATGGTCATGAACGCATTCGAACGCGCTGCCACCGTCGTCAAGGTCTCTCAGCCGTTGATCAATCACGAACTGGCGCTTCGCCTTCAGGAGATTAAATCGCGCGTTGTCGATTTCTCAGCCAAGCAATATGAAGACAAAGTGCCCGCCCCCACTGCCGACCAGCTAAAAAAGCAGTTCGATCAATTCGTCTCGTTCGAATCCGGCCAAACGAGCAACACCAACCCATTCGGCTTTGGCTACAAATATCCCAATCGCGTCAAGCTTCAGTATCTGACCATTCCGCGCGCCCAAGCCAGGCAAGTGGTCAAGGCAAGCAAAGATGACTATGGCTGGGAAGTTGACGCCAATCGGTATTACATCGAACATCAAAGCGAATTCCCCACCACCGCTCCGGCGACCACCGGTCCGTCCATGGTGCTCCTGCCAGCCAAACCGGGGGCGACCACTAAGCCATTTGACGAAGTTAAGGAATCGATCCTTTCCCGCATCATCGAACCTCAGGTCGATCGACTGGTCACACAGATTCAATCAGACCTGGGCAATCGCATGACGCAGGATTTCCAGACTTATCAGGCCACCCCGCTTAACGGCTCAACCACCAATCCCACGACATCGCCTGCCCAACTCGCGTTTCAAGGTTTCGAATACATTCAGAAACTCGCACAGGATGTGCAAACGAAATACAAAGTGACGCTGACCATCGACTCGATCGCTGATGATTTCAAGACAGCCGCCCAGTTGCGCGAACTGCCGGGCCTGGGCAAGGTGCCCTCGCTTCCCGATTATGTCACCAACGCAGCCGAGCCGTTCGTCACTCCCGAAATGAAAACCGCGCCGGGCATCATGCATTTATATCAACCGTCTCGGCCGGTGACCGATGACGATCAGAACATCTTCATCTTCCGAATCACCGCTGCCGATCCCGCCCATCAGCCCGCAAAGATCGACGAAGTGAAGGACCAGATCGAACAGGATTGGAAACGCGCCACCGCCTTTGACCTGGCCAAGCAGGATGCCACCAAGCTGCTCGATGCCGCTCGCGGCCCCGGGCTGGATGTCGCTGCTGGCGGCGACAAGCTCATCACCACGGGTTTCTATTCCGTCAACACGATGATCCCCATCGACAACTACAAACTCAGCACCGAATCGCAGGGCAAATTTGCCCGGTCCACTTACGAACTGATGGCTGTCCTCTCGAAAAAGGATGGCACACGCCCGATCACCCTGGTTGAATTGCCCGCGGATATGAAAGTCGCGGTCGCAGAATTGATCGCAATCCAATCCAACGTCAGCGATGCCAGTGCCGGCATCCTCGGCCCGCTGCTTAGCCAGCAGGTGCAGCAGCAGTTCGTCGGACAACTGGCGCAGAACTGGTTCAATTATGGTTCGCTGGTCAACCGGATCGGTTACAAGGATGAAAGCGGCCGCAAGCAGAATCCCACGCCCGCACCCCAGCCGCCGGGCCTCGTGCCGTAAGTCTCAACAATGTTGCCTGACTCATCCCCACTTTTCATTCGGGATTGCAGGGTCGGGCATAAAATAGGCCGAGCCCGCTGGAATCGGGCTCGGGAGTGATCACCCCGGCACAATCAAACGGAGTTGATCATGCATCCGCAAGTTCCAGACGCTGATGGCCTCGGTCATCTTCAAAGGCCGCAGTGTCCCGATCTGCTGGGCATCCTGCCTCAAGCATGTTTATGACGGGCACAAAAGCCGCAACGCCTTTGAAGAATCCCTGCTGCTGGTGCTGCGGTCCATGATTCGGGATGATCAGAAGGTAATCCTCCTGGCCGACCGGGGCTTTGGCCGCACGGAACTGACCCGCTTCTGCCAGAACAACCACTTTGATTATGTCATTCGCATCAACCCCGATGTGCAGGTGCGCTGCTCCTCTTACACCGGCAAGCTGATCGATTACCCGCTGCACAAGGGGATCTGCAAACTGCTGCGGAGCGTGGCCTATCGCCAGCATCACAGCGTCACGCAAAACATCGTGGTGCGCTGGGTGCGGAACCTGCCGGCCAAACGGGATGAGTGCTGGTTCCCGATGAGCAGCCTCCATGCCGGCCCCGCCCGGATCAGCCGGCTCTATGGCCAGCGCATGACCATCGAAGAATTGTTCCGGCACCACAAGAGCAAACGAAACGGCTGGAGCCTGAGGGATACCAAGATCACCCGGGCCGATCGACTGGACCGGCTGCTGCTCGTCCTGGCGATCGCGTACCTATTGCTGTGCGGGATCGGGCTGGCCGCTTTGCAAAACTGCAAACCCGGCCAGTGGACCGCCAGTTCCAAAAATGACTGCAGCGTCTTCACCATCGGACGCATCATGCTGACCGAACTGGCACTCTCCCCCGCCCAAGCCTTCCAGACCCTCTTGACCGCCACAGCGGATGCGGTTCCAGAGTGGGGATGAGTCGGGTGCGACGCCCGTTGACACTCGCGGCGACGCCCGTAAAATCGCACGAACGATCCGCGTCCTTAGCTCAATTGGCAGAGCAGTTGACTCTTAATCAACGGGTTGTAGGTTCAAGTCCTACAGGACGCATTACTTCCGCATCACGGACACCGCTGGACAACCGTGGACTTTGCACCGATTTAACCGAGCGATCGCCCGGTTTTACAGTACGTGCAGACTTGCCAGTAATGGACACCCGTGGACCTTGCTGGACGGCTTTTTCAGAGCCACTTTGTAGTACCACTTCCCGCCCATCTGTTCCCGTTGCAATCGCAGCCTCACATGACGAGCTCCACCCCCATCGCGGCAACGCATTCACGCCATCCATCGTCGGCAAGGCTCCAGCATCCGTGTAGGTCCGCATCGTCAGACTCAATTCCGAATGCCGCATAATCTCTTGAGCAACACGCGGCGCAACGCCCGCCCGATTCAAATTCGTCGCCAACGTATGACGCAACGCATGAAAATCGACGCGACGGCCACGCTCATCGACCTCAGCAATGCCAGCAGCAGACAAGTCCCGCTTGAACTCATCCATTTCGACCACACCGCCAACCAGTACCGTCCCCACTGCTGATACGTCCACAGGCATCACCTTACGCAACTCAATCACTACATCCTCTCGCAATCAACACTTATGATTCTTAGTCCCTATCTCAAAACTTCCAATCGACGCTGACGACGATACCACAATAGCCCGCAGGCGAGTTGGATGATGCCGAGATAATTCGATGACTTCTTTGCGTACCGAATCAGAATCGCCCGGCACTTGCTCATCCAGCCCAGCGTCC
>DASZXJ010000005.1:0-10706 GCA_035545895.1 Tepidisphaeraceae bacterium
GCCCCGATGACTTTCGCGAGCGTGATGAGCCTGAGCATCCTTGGGTTTGCCACGGTCGGCACTCTTTTTTCTGCGATCGTCAGTTCAACACGATTACAGGGCGGATTGCTTGCAATGATGGTTTTCCCGATTGCCTTGCCGCTGGTCATTGCTTCCACACAAATGCTGCTCGGCGCGTTTCGGGACGGGAACGCGCCGGGCACAAGTGGACTGGGCATTTTACTGGCTTTTGACGTGATTTTCCTCGTCGTGAGCTGGCTGGTTTTCGAACGGGTGCTCGAGCCGTAAGGAGTTGTTCAATGCGAAGAACTTTGATCACCATCTACTGGCTCGTCACGATCGCAAGCACGGCAGGCGGAATTGCAATGGTCGCTTATTACACACCCGATGAGCAGACAATGGGACCGATTCAGAAGATCTTCTATCTGCATCTCCCAGCGGCCATCTGCACTTTCCTCGCCTGCCTGACCTGCTTCATCGCCAGCGTGGGGTACTTGATTCAGCGCAAAGCGTATCTCGATGATCTGGCCGCTGCTGCGGGACGCGTCGCGGTACAACTATGCTCAATCGTTCTGGCCACCGGAATGATCTGGGGCAAAAGCGCCTGGGGACAATGGTGGACCTGGAGCCCTCGGCTGACGTTCAGCCTGGTGCTTTGGCTGCTGTATATCGTTTATCTGATGGTTCGAGCGTCGATTGAATCATCTCATCGCCGAGCCTTGATCGCCGCTGTCTACGCGATCATCGCGTTCCTCGATGTGCCCCTGGTTTATCTGTCGGTCAGGCTGATGCCCGATATCCATCCAACATCGATTTCGCTCGCCTTGCCGATGAAATTGACGCTGGCGGCGTGGTTTGTGCCGGTCACTCTTCTCTCGGCTGGGCTGATTGTCCTGAAATTCAACATCAACCGTCGGCAACGTGATTCGGCCAAACCCATCGAGCCGACTCAAACTCCCACAGGATTTCATTGGTCAGCGGAGGTCGCATGAGCGGGTCACAATTTGTCATTCTCGCGTACGTCATTGGTTTGGGACTTTTATGGGGATATGCGGCCGTGCTCTTGTGCAGCGCACGATCGGGGAACGGAGCCAAATCATGACCGTCATTCTGGTTGGGTTGAATCATCGGACCGCGCCCGTGGAAATTCGCGAGCAGCTCGCGTTCAGCCGCGACGGCGCCGCCACGGCACTAATGATGTTCCGAAATCGCTTCCCAAAAGCCGAAGCGGCAATCATCAGCACCTGCAATCGAGTGGAAATTCTCGTGGCAGGAGAAGGCGATTCCCCTTCCCCGCAGGATGTCGTCCATTTCATCGCCCAGGCTCGCGATCTGCCGGTCGTCGATTTCAAAACGTATCTTTACCAGCTTTCCGGTGAACAGGCTTGCCGGCATTTCTTCCGAGTGGCGAGCGGACTTGATTCCATGGTGCTCGGCGAAAATCAGATCGTCAGCCAGATCAAGCAGGCGTACACGCAGGCGAGCGAACAGGGAACCACGGGTCGAACACTAAACCGTCTTTTTCACCACGCATTTGAAGTCTCCAAGAGATTGCGGACCGAAACGCAGATCGGCGCGGGAAAACTTTCCATCCCGTCAGTTGCAGTCGATGTCGCCAGCCGGATTTTCGACGACTTTTCAACCAAGCAGACTCTCGTCGGCGCCGGCGAAATGGCGCAGCTTGTCTGCCAGTATCTTCGTGAAGCCAGCGCCAATAAGTTCGTCATCACCACGCGAACCCTCACCAATGCCATGGCCCTAGCCGATGCGTGTCACGGGCAGGCTGTTCCTTACGACCAGCTTGACGAACAGTTGATTCACGCGGATATCGTCATCACTGCCACCGCCTGCCCGATGCCAATCATCACAGCCAAGCGCATTCATGAGGCGCAGAAACACCGTCGCGGACGCCTGCTGTTCTTAATCGACCTGGCCGTGCCGAGAAACGTATCGGCGGATTGCGGAAAACTCGAACAAGTTTACGTGATCGACGTCGATGAACTGGGACGGATGGTCGCGGAGAACCAGAAACTCCGTAACGGCCAACTCGAAATCTGCGAAAAAATCCTGGACGAGGAAGTCGCGGCATTTGAGGAATGGCTCGACTCGACCCAGCTTAATCCGTTGATCGAACAGATGTTCCGCGATGCCAAGGATCTTTGCAATGCCGAACTACAGAGACTTTATCGACGTTGCCCCGACATGGACGATGAGCAACGCGCGGCTGTCGAGCAACTGGTCAATCGCCTGGTCGGCAAATTCATGCATCCATGTGTCAGCACGCTGAGGCGCCATGCCACGCAGTCCGCGACTTTTGCCGGAGCGCTGCACGAAGCGGTGGTGAAACGATAATGCATTCTTGCACCTCAGCATTTTCGAGTAGGATGTGTTCCGTGGGTACTCCGAATCAGACTATGACTCTGCGGCTGGGTACACGCGGCAGTTCGCTGGCGCGACGTCAAAGCCAGATGATTGCCGATTTGCTTGAAAAGCATCATCCTGAATTGGTCGTCGAACTCATCATCTGCAAAACAACAGGCGACAGGATTCAGGACAAACCGCTTTACGAAGTCGGCGGCAAGGGCGTCTTTACCAAGGAACTCGAAGAAGCCCTGCTTGCGAAAACCGTTGATTTCGCGGTTCACAGTTTCAAAGACGTGCCAGTCACCATGCCGCTGGTCGAACAAGGCAATTTGACCATCGCGGCTGTTCCACATCGCGAGGATGTTCGCGATGTGCTCGTATCCTTTGAAGCCAAGTCCATCGAAGACCTGCCAAAGGGCGCCAATGTCGGCACGGGCAGCCTGCGACGGCGTTGCCAGCTTCTGGCGATTCGACCCGATTTGAAGGTCGAATTGATCCGCGGAAACATCGACACGCGCATTCGCAAACAGCGACGCGGCGCACACGATGCGGTCGTCCTCGCGCTGGCCGGCCTGAAGCGAGGCGGACTCTTCGATGATGCGGACATGACGCCGATTCCTGTTGAACAGATTCTGCCGGCTGCGGCGCAGGGCGCGCTGGCCATTCAGTGTCGCCGCGATGATGAAAAGACCCGCCAATTGCTGGCTGTGCTGGATGATCCAACCACCCACCGGTGCGTCGATCTTGAACGAGCCCTCGTGCAAGCGCTCAACGGCGATTGCCATTCCCCGATTGCCGCCTATGCCAACATGGAAGCAAAGCAATTCCACCTCCGTGCAGCCGTCAGCGCCCGTGGCGGGGAGCTGCCGGTCATTCACGCGGATGCAACCTCGACCGATCCTCAAGCGTCGCTTGTCGCGGTGATGAAATCGTTGGAAAGCCAGCACGTCCGAGCCCTTTTGGCCGGGACATCGCGGAGCTGATATGTCTGTTCAACTCGACGACCACGACCTGAAACTACTCGATTTTCTTCAGCGGCAACTGCCTTTGGTGGAACGACCCTTCGAAGAAGTCGCGAAAAACGTCGGCATGACCGAGTCGCAAGTGCTTGAGCGCATTGCTGCGCTTAAGACCAAGCCGCGCGGGGTTATCCGGCAGATCAGCGCTATCTTCGACTCACGAACGCTCGGCTACACAAGCTGCCTGGTTGCCGCCAAGGTTGATGAATCGAAAATTGAGTCAGCCGCTGCTGAAATCAACCTTCATCCAGGTGTCTCCCACAATTACCGCCGTAATCATACGTACAACCTCTGGTATACCCTGGCCGTGCCACCCAACAGCCGGCTGGGCTTGCAGAAGACGGTCGATTTTCTACATGAGCGAAGCGGCGCGATCGTCACACGACTCATGCCCTCGCTTAAGCTCTATAAAATCGGGGTTAAATTCAACCTCGCCGGCGAAGGCGACGTCGCTGCCCGCGTTGATGCCCCCGCTTTCGATTCCGAACCGCAAAGCAAATCTTCTACGTTCGTGGCGACGGAACGTGACAAACGAATGATTCGGGCGCTTCAGAAGGATCTCCCGATCGAATCGCGCCCGTTCGATCGATTGGCTGAGGAGGCCGGCGTGGACGTTCCCACCCTTCTCCATACCGCCAAAGAATATGAAACCCTCGGCTGCATGAGGCGTTTCAGCGCGGTCCTGCGACATCGCGAAGCCGGCTTTGGCGCCAATGCAATGGGATGCTGGATCGTTCCTGCCAACCAGCAGGATACGTTCGGACCGTTGGCCGCCAGTTTTTCAGCCGTCAGTCATTGCTACCTTCGGCCCAGCTACGAGGATTGGCCTTACTCCATTTTCACGATGGTTCACGGGAAATCTCCCGAGGAATGCCACCAGGTCCTGGCAGCCATCTCAAAACAATCTCAGATCACCCAATACACCGCCCTGTTCTCATCCCATGAGTACAAAAAGGTCCGCGTGAAATACTTCATGGGCGACATCGAAGCCTGGGAAACCCAGGCACTGGCCTCTTCTCAAATTAGAGAAACCGTCTGACCAGCTTATCCCATCGTAATTGCAGCCGACGGGCAGGCGTCCGCGCAGGCGTTGCAGTCGATGCAGTCTTCCACGTTCACAATGGCCGTCTTTTCTGGGACCGTGATCGATGAAACGGGACAAACCTCTTCACAAGACTTGCAGGCATCACACTTTTCAGAGTCAACTACGGCTGGCATGGGTGCTCCTATTCAATGGTCGTATCGACCATATTCTGAATATCCGCAATCCCCGTTCCAGCGGTTTTCCTGAAATGTGATTGAGTCGCAATTGCGTTTCACCTCCGGTCTTCCTTTGGGTCGCGCGTCACCCCGCGTCCCTTTTCCATTTTGTCATGATCTTCCGGCTCGGTGGCTTCGTTTTGTCATTTTGACTCGATTGCAGTTGTAAATTTTTGCAATTTTTCTCACTTTCCGAAATTCCAACCCACGGCAGCGCCGTGGGCGTTTCCCGCTCTCCTTGTCACCCCTTCTCTTTGTCCCGTTGTCCTCCCAAAATGGGTTCGTTTTTCATTTTTGACGTTTTGACACTTGCATATCCGTACCTGCCAATGCTCACAATTCTTTGTTGCATCATTTGTGCGGGTCACTCCCTAAATTGATGAATCGACCGGAACATGAGGAATCTTTATAGGACCTGAAATCTTACGTTCAGGATCGATTTTCCAACTTGGCCCTAAAAAGCAGGCATACCCCGGGTGGCAGACAGGAGGCGAAAGTAGGAAAACACCTATGGACTACGTCGCAATCATGGAGGATGTTAAAGTTTGGCTACGGACAAGCACTTCGGTCGTTGGATGGAAGGTGGAAAATGTATCGCAACAAGACAGTATCTCAAAATGCGCTGGCGGGCTTGCCAAGTCACATCAAAGTCATTGGCGTGCTCATTGTACTCTTTGTCTGGGCCTGGTGCATTTTTTCACTGGATGTTCCCAGCGACACGGATGCCCCAATCGATGGCTATTCGGTCAGTTCAAACGTATCTCAAAACGCTCTTCCGGCAGTTCCCAGCGCAGAGGTTCACCTGGCACACTCCTCGGTCCAAAATTGAAGGTCATTTCGCGCTTTACCCGCACATGATACGATTCCGTCTTCACTGATCACCAGGAGCCAGTGAATGGGAAGTCCCCGGATCAATCCAGAACGGTCGGAAGCGGCCATTGATCGCTTCGTCACACGCTGGGCGTATCGCTATGGCATTGCTGTGATCACCAGCGCAACTGCAGGAGTTGTGGTCCTTTCTTTTCGCTCGATTGATCCCGATTATCACGTTTTATTCTTTTTCGTGGCGATTCTGCTGGCGAGCATATTCGGCGGATGGGGACCGGGCCTGCTGGCGACTGGATTGACGGCAACGTGCATGTACTTTGCCACCTCACGCAATTTGGGCGCTGCTGAATTGCGACTGCTTGTGGCACAGGGGATTCTGTTGAGCATCACCGGGAGAATTCTTCGATCGGCAAGGCGCCGCGCCAAAGACTGGTTGGCCGCCAACCTGCAACTCGAGCAGCAGGTGCTGGAAATCGGCGATGACGAACGCCGGCGAATCGGGCTCGACCTGCATGACGGCCTGGGGCAGCATCTCACAGGAATTTCACTGCTCAGCGAAACCCTGACACAGCAGCTTGCTGCCGGCGTTGCACCGAACCCCGCCAACATTGAGAACATCACCCACCTGGTCAGCGAGTCGGTTCGCATCACTCGAGACCTGGCCAAAAATCTTTCGCCGGTGACACTTGAGCGCGAAGGGTTGATTGCCGCCATCGAAGAATTGGCCGGCACGAGCAGCACTTTGTTTGGCATTCAATGCAAGTCCGAATTTGATGGTCAGGAACTCGACCTGGACCGGGCGAGGTCGCTTCATCTTTTCCGCATTGCACAGGAAGCCGTCAATAATTCGGTTCGGCATGGCAAGGCGAAGAACGTCCGGGTCGAATTGACCCGTCGCGACAATGAATTGAACCTGACGATTTCGGACGATGGATTGGGTTTGTCGCACAAAACGATCGTACACCCGGGATTAGGATTGCGAATTATGCAATATCGCGCCAGAATGTTGGGCGCCACACTGACCGCCGAGCGCATAGGCCCGCAAGGTGGGACGATTGTGAAGTGTCAGTGTCCCATCAACGGACATCATTAACGGAGTTGAAAATGACCGCCGACGCTGTCGTCAGGACTGCAAAATCCGATTCAAAAGTCATGCTGGTGGACGATCACCCGATTGTCCGCCAGGGGTTGGCGGCACTGATCAACTCGACCGAAGGTTTAACCGTTTGCGGAGAGGCTTCCACCGCGCGGGAGGCGATGGAGTTGATCAAGACAACCTCTCCCGACGTGGTCATCGTTGACATATCGCTTGAAGATCGAAGCGGTGTGGAGCTGATTAAGGATATTGTCGAAGTCCGGCCCCATCTGCCTTGCCTGGCGCTGTCGATGTACGATGAGGGCATGTACGCGATGCGCGTACTGCGCGCCGGGGGCCGTGGATACATCATGAAGCAGGAGGTATCCAAGAAGGTGCTGGGCGCGATTCGCCAGGTACTGGATGGCCACGTCTATCTCAGCGAAAAGATGTCAACCCAGCTTGTGGACCAGATGATTCAGACGCCCGCCGGAGACAAGCCGGTTGCCAGCGAATTGAGCGACCTTGAGTTGGAAGTTCTGATGCTCATCGGACGAGGCCAAAGCACTCGACAGATTGCCGAAACGCTATTCCGTAGCGTCAAGGCGGTTGAAGCACATCGGGAACGGATTAAAGAGAAGCTCAATCTGAAGAACGCCGCGGAATTGCTGCGCTATGCGGTGGGTATTACGCAGGATCGGCAAATCAACAAGTCTTGAGGTTTAATTCAGGAGCCCCGCCCTGCGGGCGGGCGCTAAACGGCACGATTTCGCGTCATTCAGGCGCGGTTTGCCATCTCTTTTTGCATCGCATTACGGTATCCCTATAATCATATATCGATTCTAATTGAAAGGATTTACCGCGTGTCAACTGCTACGGCGCCCGACTTGACCGTGCCTTTACTGGGCGGACGAAATCATTTCCTCCTGCGGCGGCTGCATTCGCTGACGGGCATTATCTTTGGCGGATACCTGGTCGTGCACCTGATCGTCAATGCCACCATCGCCCAGGGCGGCAATGTCTACCAGGCCCAGGTCGATAAAATTCACGATCTGCCTTTCCTGGTCGCAATCGAGTGGACGTTCATCTTTCTACCCATCATCTTTCATACCATTTACGGAATTTGGATCACGCTTACAGGTCAGCCCAACGTGGTGAACTACCCGTATGGCAAGAACTTCTTTTACCTGGCCCAGCGCGTCAGCGCGCTGATCATCGTGCTGTTCATGCTTTTTCATGTGCTTTCGTTGAAGTACGGACTTTTTGGCAACTCGCTGAGCTTTAATCATCATCAGGCCCTGCGGACGATCGGAGTGCATATGCACACGAGCCCAATCCTGGCGTTCGTGGTTTATCCACTGGGAATATTGGCATCGTGCTATCACCTGGCCAACGGTTTTTGGACCGCGGCGATTACGTGGGGCCTGACGATCAGCAAGGGCTCGCAGCGGCGATGGGGCTATGCCTGCGCCGGTTTGTTTGCAGTGACGTTCATCGCCGGAATGGTTGCACTGGTCGCAGCGGCCAATCTGGATACCGGCGGCGTTCAATAAAACTATTAAAGGAGCCGCAGAGACATTTGGAGCGCAGTGTGGAAATTCAATCGAGCAGTTAGTCTGACGCTCGCAATGAATTCTGTGGCTAAAAGGCCATGCAAGACGTGATCGAACAATACGCGGGCGGCGGTGAAAAGCTGCGGCGGGCGATTGCGGGATTGAGCGAAAAGGAACTGAAGGCGTTCCCCGTGGCGGGCACATGGTCGATTCAGCAGATTGTCATCCACCTGACCGATAGCGATGCAATCTGGGTTTCCAGAATGAAGCAGATGATCGCTGAAGACCGTCCCCTGATTATGGGTTACGACGAAAGCGACTGGGCCGCTCATCTGCTTTGCGATTACCAGTCGGCCGCCGATGCGGTGACGCTTTTTGATTTGAATCGAATTCAATTTGCACGTGTGCTGAAGCGATTGCCCGAATCAGGATTTGAACGCAAGGGCATTCATAGCGAGCGGGGCGAGATCAGCGTCGGTCACTCGCTCAAAATGATGGTGGAACACGTGGATCACCATTTGAAGTTTATTTATGAAAAGCGGGCCAAACTTGGCAAGCCGCTGAAGGATTAGAAATGGCTGCCGCGAAAAAGCGCGTGATTGTGGTGGGCGGGGGACTTGCCGGACTGGCTTGCACGATCAAGCTGTCCGAGGAAGGCGTGCCGGTCGATCTGTTTTCGATGGTGCCGGTCAAACGCTCTCACAGCGTCTGCGCGCAGGGCGGCATCAATGCATGCAACGACATTGCGCGACAGCAAGGCTACAGCGAATGGATGCACTTCGATGAAACCGCTCTGGGCGGGGATTTCCTGGCGGATCAGCCGCCGGTCCTGGAGATGTGCAACTGGGCGCCGAAGATTATTGACCTGCTGGACCGCATGGGTGTTCCTTTCAATCGCACGCCTGAAGGTCAGCGCGCTCTGAGATTATTCGGTGGATCGTTATTCAAACGAACATTCTTTGCTGGCGCGACGACTGGCCAGCAGTTGCTCTACGCGCTGGACGAACAGACCCGCCGCTGGGAATCGGAAGGCCGGGTCACGAAATACGAATTCTGGGAATTCCTCTGGCCGGTGCTCGAAGACGGCCAGTGCGTTGGAATTGTCGCACAGGATATGCGCACGATGCAGATCAAGGCATTTCGCGCCGACGCGGTGGTCATCGCTACTGGCGGCAACGGGCTGATCTTCGGCAAATCGACGATGAGCGTCATCTGCACTGGTGGAGCGGCATCGCGCTGCTATCAGGCCGGTGCAAAATATGGCAACCCGGAGTTTGTGCAGGTTCACCCCACTGCCATTCCCGGCGAAGATAAATGCCGTCTCATTTCCGAATCAGCGCGCGGCGAAGGCGGACGAGTGTGGGTGCCTCGCAAGGCAGGCGACACTCGAAATCCAAATTCAATTCCTGAATCCGAACGATTTTATTTCCTCGAAGAGCGATATCCTAAATATGGCAATCTCGTGCCGCGCGATATCGCAACCCGCGAAATCTTCCAGGTCTGCACCGAAATGGGACTTGGAGTGGGCGGCGGAAACATGGTCTACCTCGACCTTGGCGATGAAGTGAAACGCATCGGGCGCCATGCCATCCTGAATAAGCTTGAAGGCATCCTGGAAATATATGAGAAGTTTGTCGGCACCGATCCATTGGCCGAGCCGATGAAAATTTTCCCGGCGGTCCACTACACCATGGGCGGCTTGTGGGTTGGCTTCAAGAAAGACGAAAAGAGCGGCGGATTAAAGCCGGGCGACCCGTCCAACATGATGACCAACATCCCCGGCCTGTATGCCATGGGCGAAGCCAATTTCGCTTATCACGGCGCCAACCGATTGGGAGCCAATTCGCTGCTGAGCTGCATTTTCGACGGCCTGTTTGGCGGAACCTGCGTCAAGAATTTCACGAACGATGCCGCCAAAGTATCGGCAGCCGACGTGTCGCAATCCACCTATGATGCGGTCGTCAAGCAGGAACAGGATCGCCAGGATTGGCTGGTCAACAACAAAGGCACGGAGAATCCATACAAGCTCTGGCAGGAAATGGGCCGATGGATGACCGAAAACTGCACGGTCGTTCGCCACAATGAAAAACTTGAAAAGACGATCAGCCAGTTGCAGGATTGGAAAGGCCGCTATAAGGCCGTCAAACTGTCGGATACGGGCATGTGGACCAATCAGAACCTGTCTTTCACCCGGGCGCTGCGCGACATGATCGTCATGGCGGAAGCCATCCTGCAGGGCGCGCTGCTGAGAAATGAAAGCCGCGGAGCGCATTTCAAGCCGGCTTACAAGGAACGCGACGACGCGAATTTCCTCAAGGCGACAATCGCGACCTACGATGTCGCCAACGATCGGCCGATCATTTCGTATGGCCCGGTGGATACCAGCCTGATTCCCGCGCGAGCGCGAACGTATGGCAAGAAGGAAGACGCAGCCGCCAAACCAGCAGTCTCGCCCGTTGGAGCAACAGTCGGAGCGGGCACATGAATCCGGCTGCCGCCGCCACGATTCCCGTGCGGCATTGGCGGGATATCCAACTGCTTTGTTTAATTCTCCTGATTGCAGCGTCTTTGCGTGTTTATCGGATTGGGTTTTACAGCGTCTGGGTC
>DASZXJ010000006.1:0-49245 GCA_035545895.1 Tepidisphaeraceae bacterium
ATCTTCGTCATTCGGATTTCGTCATTGATTCGTCATTCTGATTTGGTCATTCGTCATTCAGGTTATGGTCATTGGGATTTTGTTGGTCATTGGGACTTGGCCATTGGTCATTAGATCCCAATTTCCCCGCCAACCCCCGCCACTGGTTGCCTAGCGAACGATGCGGTATCCCACCGTACCCTCCTACGGGTAAACTCGCTGCATTCGCCTCCGTTGAGGGCCGCAGCGCAGCCGGGGATGGGTAAAGAACTCCCCCGAATTGACGGGTATTGACCCTTTCCTTACGATTCCCGGTTCGCCTGTTGTAAAGGTACTGAATGCTCGCCATTGTCAGCGACATCCATGGGAATCTCGAAGCCTTCACCGTCGTGCTGGAAGAGATCCAGCGGCGGGGGATTACGGAAATTGTCTGTCTGGGCGATGTGGTCGGGTATGGGCCTAACCCCATGGAATGCCTTGACTTGGTGATCAAGAACTGCCCCAAGCGGGCGCTGATGGGCAATCACGACTTCGCGGTGTTCTACGAACCGTTCAATTTCAATAGCGGCGCGGAGATGGCGTGTTTCTGGACGCGCCAGCAGTTTGAAAACGACCCGGACCCGGTCCGGCGGGCCAATCGATGGAAATTCCTCGGCGATCTGCCGGCTCGGATCAAAAACGACCGTTTCCTGGCGGTGCATGCCTCGCCACGCAGGCCGATCAACGAATACATCTTTCCGGACGACATTTACACGAATCCGACGAAGTTTGTGAGCATCTTCGAACGCTTTGAAAAGCTCTGTTTTGTCGGACATACCCATGTGCCGGGGGTCTTTCTAGAAGGGCCTGATTTTTATAGTCCTGACGAACTTGACTACAAGATGGAAATCACCGACGAAAAAGCCATCATCAACGTGGGCAGCGTTGGCCAGCCGCGTGATCGGGATCCGCGAAGCAGCTTTGTCATATTGAATGACAACACGCTGGAGTTCGTACGATTGCCCTACGATGTGGACACCACGGTGAGGAAGGTCGAGGCCATTTCACAACTGGATGATTTTCTGGGTACGAGGCTTCTCGACGGACGATGAAGCATACCGATTCGGACTTCAAATCTCCGATTTCAAACATGAATTGGGCTCTCGGCTGGCAATGGAAGACAGGGAAATAAGGTCATAATGGACAATCGACGGATGATTACGGGGATGTTGATCGCGATGGCGATCGTGCTGATGTGGCAGCCGGTGCTGACGTTCGTCGGCACGAAGCTGGGCTATGACATGGCCCCGCCCAAGCCGCCGACGACTCAGGTGGCGGATGCTTCGACGACCAATCCGTCAACGCAACCCGTGGCGACGACGTCGGCTGCGATGGTCGCGCCGCCCACGACCGCCGCCATTCGCGCTATTGCGTCGGCCAATCTGTCGCCAGCCATCATCGGGTCGGCAACCGCCAACGATCCGAAATTCAAGATGGCCCTGAAGATATCCCCGCTGGGCGCGGGATTGGACGAGGTCGTCCTCAACGAATTCACCGCCACCGCGCGTAAGAAGGACCCATACGTTTTCCAGCAGCCTTATGGTGTGGATGCAGCAGCGATCCGGTCGATGGCCAGTCGCTCGATCACCCTCAACGGTGTGACGACCGATCTATCATCGGTTGCGTGGAATCTGGACAGCTCAGACGCGGGCTCTGCGACATATTCGGTGGCGATTGCCGATGAGACCGGGCCGGCGCTGCGGATTCGAAAGACGTACCAGATTGCAGCACCATCAGATTCAAGCCAGGGCTACGAGGTTTCGGTCGATCAGGCCTTTGAAAACCTGACCGATCATGAGCTGAAGTTTCAGTCGGTTTTGAATGGCCCGACCGTTCCGCCTCGCGAGCAGGACCGCGGCGGCGAGCGGCATATCCTGGCGGGGTATTTCATCAAGGATCACATCGATGTCACGCATGAGCTGATCGATTCGTATTCCGAAAAAGCGCCGACGCGTGAATATGCGAAGGACAAGCAGGACGATTCCGCCATGTGGGCCGGCGCGACGAGCAGTTATTTCCAGGCCATCGCTCATCCGATTTCTGTGAAAGACCCCAATGCGACTGCGGAATACATCAAAACGATCAGCGGCAAAGCAGTGAACATCAAGCCAGACCAAAAGGCCGAGGATCGCGAGGTGGAACTCACCCTCGCCACGACTGATTTAACCGTGCCGGGCAAGCAGGCGTTGTCTCTGCCGATGAAGGTCTTCTTCGGGCCTCGCCAGCGCAAGTTGCTGGAGAGCGATTATTACAGTTCGTTGCCTCGCGCATTCGATCAATCGCTGGTTCTGACCAGCGGGCCTTGCGGATATTGCACGTTTCAATGGCTGATCGGAATTCTCGTCTTCCTGCTTCGCGGGTTACATACGCTGTTCCTCGGCGATTGGGGATTGGCCATCATCGGGCTGGTCGTGCTCGTTCGATTCATCCTCCATCCAGTGACGCGTCGGTCGCAAATCTCCATGTCGCGCATGAGCAAGATGGGCCCGGAAGTTGAACGCCTGAAAAAGAAGTACGGCGACAACAAGGAAGAACTGAACAAAGCCATGATGGGGCTCTACAAAGAGCAGGGCATCGCACCGATCCTTGGCTGCCTGCCGATGCTTTTGCAGATGCCGGTCTGGCTGGCGCTGTGGCAGGCGCTGCAGACGACGTTCGAACTTCGCCATGCATCGTTCCTCTGGGGATTGACGTGGATTCATGACCTGTCCAAACCGGACCATCTGCTGGAATGGTCTTCGGTTCCGTTTTTATTCTGGACGATTTCCGGGTTGAATGTGTTGCCGATCCTGATGGGCGTGATCTTCTGGCTTCAAATGAAATATCAGCCCAAGCCCGCCAGCCTGACGCCCGAGCAGGAACAGCAGCAGAAGATGATGCAATTCATGATGCCCGTGCTGTTTCCCTTGATGCTCTACAGCGGTCCGAGCGGATTGAATCTGTACATTCTGACCAGCACCGGCATCGGCATCATCGAAAGCAAGATCATTCGCGACCATCTCAAGCAGCGCGAAGAGGCCGAGAAGGCCGGCCGGGTGATTATCGACGCCAAGCCGACGCGCGCATCCAAGCAACTGCAAAATGACGACAAGGACAAGGACGTAAAAAAGAAGACCGGCCTGGCCGGGTGGTGGCAGCAATTGCTGGAACAGGCCGAGCAGGTGAAGCGCGACGCTGAAAAGCGCAAATAATCCAATCCAATGACCAACGGCGACACGATTGCCGCGATCAGCAGCGCGACCGGACCGGCCCAGCGCATGATCGTCCGCGCCAGCGGGCCGATGGTTCCACAAATCCACGCGAAATTGACCGGCACATCGGGGTTCGAAGCAGGCGCGCGCCATTGCCCGATCATCTTCAATCGCCTGTCCGTGCCGGCATGGGTTTATTCGTTTACGCAGCCTCATAGTGTCACCAGCGAAGATGTCATCGAACTGCATATTCCCGGAAATCCGTTGCTTGCTCGCATGCTGCTCGATGAGTTGATTCGTCTCGGCGCGCGTCAGGCCGAGCCAGGGGAATTCACCGCGCGATCCTATTTTAACGGCAAGATCGGTTTATCCCAAGCCGAAGGAGTCGCGGCTGTCATTGCCGCGCACAGCGATCGCGAACTCGCGGCCGCCCGGCAACTGATGGCGGGGGAACTCGCCCGGCAACTCAATCCAATCACCGACCAGCTTGCACAAACCCTCGCGCTGGTCGAAGCGGGCATCGATTTCAGCGAAGAGGATATTTCGTTCATCACGCGGCAGCAGATTGCCGGGCATATCGACTCGGCCGATCAATCGCTGAACAACCTGCTCGCCAATAGTTCGCGTTTTGAACGACTCTCCCACGAGCCGGGCATCGTGCTGGCAGGCAGGCCCAACGCCGGTAAAAGCACGTTGCTCAACGCACTGGCCGGCCACGAGCGGGCGGTCATTTCACCCCAAGCCGGCACGACGCGCGATGCGCTCTGGGCGCTGGTCCGGTTGCCGCGCGGAATGGTTCGCATGATCGATGTCGCGGGAATCGAAGACCAAGGCAACGATCAGGAGATCGCCCGTTCCATGCAGCAGCAAGCCATCCGCGCCATCGAGGAAGCCGACCTCGTCGTGCTCGTCCGCGATTGCATGGACATTCGCCAGGATATCCAGCTCCCGCGACATCCCGACCTGCGCGTCCTGACCAAGATTGATCTGCTTTCGCAGGCGCATGCTTCCTCCCACGCCATTCAAATCAGCGCCAAGTCCGGCACGGGCCTGGAACAACTTCGCCATGTGCTCGACACGGTTGCGTTTGGCAGGCTTGATCGAGGAGCCGTGCTGGCCCTGAATGCACGACACGTGCAATCCATCCAGGACTGCCGCGATGCCCTCGCCCGCGCCAAAGCCCAATCGATGCCCGAGATCATCGCCATGGAATTGCGTCACGCGCTGGATGCACTAGGCCGAGTCATCGGCGACATCAGCCCGGACGATGTGCTGGGCAGGGTTTTCGCTGCGTTCTGTATTGGGAAGTGAATCACAGAGCCACGAAGACACGAAGTGGACTAAGGAAGCACGAAGAATTTCTAACCGCCCACCCGGTCCCTCTCCCGGTCCACTGGTAGTTCCGGCACGGTGGTGAGGGCAGCTTTGCCCCAGCGACCGGTAATCTCGCATGCAAAGACGGGAAGCAGAGCTTGCCGAACGGTAAGGATCGCGTGTTTACCGGTAAGCAGCACTTATTTACCGGTAAACACGGCGCGCCGAGGGGTAATTACCGCGCGCAGGACGGGAATGACGCGCTCTCGCCTGGGAATAACGGCGCGCCGCCCGGGAATGGCCGCGCAATTCCCGGGAATAAGACGCTCTCGCCCGGGAATTAACGCGCGCCGACCGGCAAGCATCCGCTCTTTCCCGGGAATTACCGCTTCTCGACATGTAAGTAAGTCCTTAATCAAGCATGCAAGGCACCTGAAGCTGCCGTTTTCGATCCTTCTGCGTGTTGCCATAGCCGGTTTTCTTGGTACGGACTGCCTAAGCTACGAAAGGGGCGGAATTATCGAACCGGGAAGTGGGCTTCAAAAGAGAAACGGGGAGACGATACTTAGTATTGCATAAACTGGCGCTGATGCAACAACGATTTGGATCGCCGAATGCTGTATGATTGTGGATATTCTCGTAAAACTATTTGAAGTCGTGCCAATTAGCAGCGGGGCGAAATATGGACGCCAGAGCAAAATCAGTTCGCGAAATACTACACTCGGGTGATCAGTACCTAATCCCGTTCTTCCAGCGTTCATACTCGTGGGATAAGGAGCAATGGAAACGCCTTGCTGACGACCTTGACGTACTGCTCGATGACGATTCTCGTGTCCAGCATTTCTTAGGACCATTGGTTTGTACGCCAAGCCAACACGTTCCCGGCGAAGTTAATGCGTATCAATTGATCGATGGTCAGCAAAGGCTGACAACGCTCACACTGCTGTTAACAGCGCTTCGCGATTCAGCCTTAGACAAGCAGGACAAAGATTTTGCGGCCGAGATAGAAGAGGATTTACTTGTACACAAGCGCAAACTCGGACTTCAACGTTACAAAATTGTTCCCCGCGTTGGGGATCGCACAGTTTACTCGAATCTAATGGACCGCAAAGAGTTCGAGCAGCGCCCCCTATCTTCATTGCTAAAAGCTCATTCCTATTTCCGTAAGTGGATTGATAAGAAAGACTCCAATGAATCGAACGCAATAAAAAGAATCTTTGCGGCTGTGGCGGATCGCCTTTCGTTGGTCGTTATTACAATTGCAGGTGAGAATCCCTACGAAATATTTGAGAGCCTGAACTCCACGGGTTTGCCGCTTCAAGAATCTGACCTTATCCGAAATTACATATTCATGCAGGTCCCGCTCGATCAACAGGATGCGTTCAACGTGGAGCATTGGGGACCCTTCGAAACGTTGTTGCAGGAGAAGCACGCTGATGCCTCGATCGATGCGACCAGCTTTTACCGCGATTACTTAATGCGTCAGGGAAAGTACTCCAAGCGCAGATCGACCTTTGTGGACTTCAAAGAGCAGAATCGGGCGCGTGGATTAACGCCCGTAGATCAAGTTAAGGAGCTGCGCCGTCTGCTGAAACTCTTCAGGCTAATCGAAGGAATTGACCGCGCGGAATTACGCGATGTGGACCAGGCTTTGTCCGATCTACGGCAGCTTGAAGTTTCGACTGCAAATCCGGTCTTGCTCGCGCTGTTGGAACGTTGGCAGTCCGGAATGTTGGATGCCGCAAATCTGGCGGAATGCCTTGTTGATTTATCAAGCTTCGTACTTCGCCGCAGTGTTTGTAATCTGTCTACCCGCGGCTATGGCCAGTGGTTCCCTGATTCAATTACCCATTTCGGTGACAATCCATGCGAAGGACTCAAGAAATATTTCGCTGACCGTGGGTGGCCATCCGACCGGGCGTTTACGGCGTCACTTATGGGGTTTGAGCTCTATCGAAGAGAAGCGAAGAAAACCAGATTGATACTTGATCGATTGGAGGCATTGTATGGTCACAAAGAGAAGGTTGATCCAAGGGGTCTCACTATTGAGCACATCTTATCGCAGAATCCGGATAATTCGGCGATCTCAGAGTTCGAGCAGGTCTTAGGTGGCGTAGGAAATTGGTATCCAATCCACCAGAAATGGATTCATACCCTCGGCAACCTCACACTAACCGGATACAACCGGGAATTAAGTAATCGATCCTATACATTGAAACGCCCAGCGCTATTGGAAAGTAATTTGGTTCTCAATAAATACTTCGAGAACATAGAGCAATGGGGACCTGCAGAGATTGAATCGAGGACGATTAAACTCGCCAAGGAAATCACCACATGCTGGCCTAATCCCTTTCCCTCGCCGGAAGGAGAGGAGGAGGTTCTTCCTCGCTGGAGAGGTACTCGCTTCGATATCGATGGCTTACGGCAAGCATCGGTTGCCAACCTCGCTCAGCATCTGCACACCAAACTTGAAAATGAAGCCTACGCACGGTTTATCGGCAAGAATCTGCGATTGGTGTGTCTGGCCGCTCGACCACGCAGCGATGGCAAAATCACGCGGTACTGGTTCGGGATTCTACCGGGGCAAGTCGAATTTCTTAAGCGACCGGGATCACAATACGTCGCTCTTAGCTGCGGCTCGCCCGAACGTCTTCTTCTCTTCACCCTCGCGGAGTTTGAGCCGCTAATTCAGCAGATGAATTTCACGGATCGCACGGATTGGGAGGCTGACAAAGATCCGTCACTTCCGCACGAAAGACATTGGCACATTAAGGTATCTTGGGGTGACCAGATTCTTCTGGACCAGCCAAGATCGGGTACGCAGCTGGATATTACGTCTCATCTATGCAAGGTTTCATAGTCGCGCTTTCCGCCATGCACCTATACTGAATTTTAATCGCACCGTTTGTGCCGATATTGCGGACGCTATTTTCAGACGCCGAACTGACGCGCGGGACGTGGGCTCCTCAGCTTATCGTCTACAAAATCAAGGGGTTCTTACGGTGGTCCCTTTGCGTCATTTAACACGCTCGTTCTGTCTCTTGCCTTTACACACCCCTCATCCCCAGCGAAGATTGCACACAAGCGGATCGACTCGTCCATTCGAGGGAGGCCACATGAAGCTAATCAAAATCATTTCCACGCTGATCGCGGTGCTCGTGTTCACGGGTTTGGTTAACGCTCAGCCGCTGGCGGATCGGGTGCCTGCGGGGGCTCTGGTTTATATGGGCTGGCACGGCGCCGGGACCATGCCGCCGGGTTATGACAATACGCATCTCAAGGCCGTGCTGGATAACAGCAAGATGCGCGAATTGTTTACGGAATATGCGCCGCAGTTGCTCGCGAAACTGGCGCAGCGTCAGCCGCAAATGGTCGGGCCGATCAATCTGGCTCGCCAGTTGTTGGCTCAGTTTTGGGATCATCCCACCGCGTTTTATTTCGCCGGCATTGACATGCCTCCCAATGCCGATCCAATGCCCAAGCTGGCGCTGATTTGCCAGGCCGGCGCGGATGCGCCGATCATTCGCGAACAAATCGCTGGACTTCTCCAAAAGGCAGGTAATTCGCCGCTTCATGTTGAAGCCGTCGGCGATCTGGTGGTGATCTATCTCGGCTATCCGCAGGCATCGGCAGCGTTGGCCAATGGAGCGCAATCGCTGGGGCAATCCGCAGCTTTCACGGCATCGATGAAACAGGTCGGCTCCGAGCCGATGCTGATGGCGTATGTCGATGTGGAAAAACTCTTCGCCACCTTCGATGAAGTAACAAAGCAAGCGCCCAATCCGCAGGCAACCGCGATGGCATCGCACGTGTTGGATGTATTTGGTTTGCGCGGCCTGAAGCGCGTCGTTTATGCAAGCGGGTTTGATGGGCAGGATTGGATGACGCAGATGTTTGTCGATGCGCCCGCGCCGCGAACCGGGCTGCTCGATCTGCTGGATGCCAAACCGGTTTCGGCTGATGTGCTCAAGACGATTCCGGCTGATTCAACCTTCGCCGCCACGGTGCGTTTCGATCCGGCCAGGCTCATTAGTCGAATTCGTGAACTATCCGCCCAGGTCGATCCGCAAGCCCAGAGATACATCGACATGGGGCTGGGCGCGGTGCAGGTGGCGCTGGCGCGAAATCCGGTGACGGACATTCTGGAACCGCTCGGCGCCGATTGGGCGGCGTATTGCTCGCCATCCGTTGGAGGCAATGGGGCGCTGTCGATTGTGCTGGTGAACCATCTGGACGATGCCGCCAAGGCGCGGGTGGCTTTTCCGATTGCCTCGGTCAATCTGAGTAATTGGACGAGCATCGCGCTCTCTCGCGCGAGGGCTGGGATACAGATCGCGGGGCAGTTTATTGAGATTGGCGATCAACGGGTCTTCTACGTTGGCTTGCCAATTGTCGCGCCGTCTTGGGCGATGAAAGACGGCAATTTGTATATGGCGCTTTATCCGCAGTTTGCCGCGTCGGCGGCACGATGGACCAGCACGGGCGCCAAGACGATTGCACAAAACGAAAAGTTCCAGGCATTACAAAAACGATTGGCAATTGCCAATCCGGTGAGCTTTAGTTTTTATGATCTTCCCGCGAGTGCGACGCAGGGCAATATTTATTCGCAATATCTGATGTTGGCGCGATACGCAGGATTTTCGGATTTGATGCTTGGGGTTCCCGTGCCGGAACCGCTGCTCCCGCCGCTGGATGTGCTGTCTCAACACTTAGCCCCGGCTGGTTCGGTGGCGTGGGTGGATGATGCGGGGTATCACGTCAAGACCGTGAGCCCATTTCCGGGCAGCCGGATGCTGAATGAGCAGGGGATGTTTGCCAGCGTTGGAATTGGCGTGGGCGGGCTGATGACGTCGATTTTATTGCCTTCGCTGAACCGCGCACGGGAAACCGCCAATCGTGTGAAGTGTGCATCGAATCTCAGATCCATCGGCCAAGCAATCCTTCTTTACGCCAATGATAACCAAGGCAAATTTCCCCCGAATCTCGGCGAACTCATTCTCAAGGAAGAACTGACAGCCGGCTCATTTATCTGTCCATCGGGCAACACCCAACTGCCGAACGCGGTCGGCCCGGACATCGGCAAGCAAATCGCGGATTGGGTCAATGCCAACAGCGATTACGTTTACCTCGGCGCCGGCAAGACCGCAGCTGCTCCGGCAGTTGACATCATCGCCTACGATAAACCCGGCCATCATGACAACGATGGCATCAATATTCTTTTCGCAGATGGTCATGTCGATTTCGTAACCATGCGCCAAGCCATGCAAATGATCGCGCAGCAAGCTCCCGCGGGGGGCTTGTAATGTTTGGTTCGCATTTATCCATCGCCGGAGGAATGTATAGCGCTCTGCTCGAAGCCGAGAAACTCGATTTTCGTTTGGTTCGGTTATTTAGTAAGAATCTTCCGATCATGCGGGATTTTTCTTTACTGGGGGCATGGCTAGAGGGAAAGAGTGGTCGATGGCAGGATTCCAGACTGCTTACTTTGGGCGTGTTTTTGTTCCTAAGCTACATGACCATCGTGTTGGCCTACCGAAGCTGGAAGTTGCTGAGACCGGGAGGCGATTTGCGTAATCCGCGATCAGTGTTCATTTTCTATGCAGTATTACTTGGTGCTTTGGAGATCTTCATGGTATTCGCAACCTGCATGATGTTCATTGCGCTCGTGCAAGGGGACTGAGCTATGTTCGGTTCGCATCTCTCCATCGCCGGCGGAATGCACAACGCGCTGCTCGAAGCCGAGCGGCTTGGCTTCGACACAGTTCAGGTCTTCACCAAGAACCAGCAGCAATGGAAGTGCAAGCCGCTTGATCCTGCTGCGATCGAAGAATGGTCGAAACACCAAAAGCGATTGAAATTCAAAAAGACCGTCAGTCACGACAGCTACCTGATCAATCTCGCGTCGGCGGATGATGTGCTGTGGAAGAAGAGCATCGATCTGTTTGTCGAAGAAGTGATGCGTTGCGATCTGCTTGCCATTCCGTATTTGGTGACGCATCCCGGCGCGCATCTCGGAACGGGTGAAGATGCAGGCTTGAAGCGCGTGGCTGAGGCGCTGGATATCGTTCACCAGACGGTCGACTCTTCCAAAACAACCACCTGTCTCGAAATCACCGCCGGGCAGGGGAGTTCGCTGGGGTACAAGCTGGAGCACCTGGCATGGATCATCGATCACGTTAAGCAGCCCAAGCGGCTTGGCGTTTGTCTGGATACCGCCCACTTGTTCGCGGCCGGTTATGACTTTCGCGGCAACCCTTACAAGGCATTTCGAAAACAGCTTGATTCAACTGTCGGGTTGAAACAGGTCAAAGTGCTGCATCTCAACGATTCGAAGAAAGACCTCGGCAGCCGCGTGGATCGGCACGACCATATCGGGCGGGGAACGATTGGATTAGACGGGTTTCGCCCCATTGTGCAGGACGAAGCCTTTGCCGACATTCCTAAGATTCTCGAAACACCCAAGCTCAAGGACGAGAATGGGCGTGATTGGGACGCGATTAATCTTCAAACGCTCAAATCGTTGTTATGATGATGAGAGAGTGATCGGTGGTCGGTGACCAGTGGTCAGAAATCCGAGCCATTCTGGCTGACCACCGGCCACTGACCACTTGCCACTTGGTTCGATATCAATGAGAGTTTGTTGAGTTTTATGTGGGATGAACCAACCATTCGCCGGATTCTGCAGGAGGTTGCCCACGGTAATCAGAGCGTTGATTCCGCCTGGGCGCGCCTGCGCGGCCTGCCGATGCAGAATCTGGATTTCGCCCGGCTGGACCATCACCGTGAATTGAGGCAGGGATTTTCCGAAGTCGTCTATTGTGCCGGCAAGACTCCACAGCAGGCAGCACAAATCCTCCACAAGCTGTCGGAACGACACGACCGCGTGCTGGGTACTCGCGCCACTCCCGAGCATTTTGACCAAGCCCACAACCTGGTGCCTGATCTGCAATATCACGAACAAGCCCGCGCCATCTGGCTGGATCGCAGCAAACGTCCCCGTAAAACCGGTGTAGTGGTAATGGCCGCCGGCACCGCGGATTTGCCCGTCGCGGAAGAAGCTGCTTTAACCTTGGAAGTCATGGGGCACGCCGCCCAGCGGGTTTACGATGTCGGCGTCGCGGGGCTGCACCGCTTGCTTGGCGAATTGCCGATCATGCAAACCGCCAACGTCATTGTCGCGGTGGCGGGCATGGAAGGGGCGTTGCCCAGTGTCATCGGCGGGCTGGTGTCGTGTCCCGTCGTGGCGGTGCCCACTTCGGTTGGGTATGGCACGGGCATCAATGGGCTGGCTGCGCTGCTGAGCATGTTGAATTCCTGTGCTTCGGGCTTGGCGGTCGTGAATATCGATAACGGGTTTGGCGCTGGATGCGTCGCAGCGCGAATCAACGCGCTGGCGAAAGACAGTGTCACTGAAAGTGACTCCGCCGGTTGAGGACGTGTGATGACGCCTGTGCTTGATGAAAAAATCAATCATCTGCGCTCGCTATTGCGCGGAATGGGCTCGGTGATCGTCGCGTATTCGGGCGGCGTTGACAGCGCCCTTGTGATGGCGATTGCGCATCAGGAACTGGGCGACAAAGCGCTCGCGTGCATCGGTGTTTCACCCAGTTATCCGCAGCGCGAGATGCGCCAGGCCACCGAACTGGCCAAAACTCTTGGCGCGCCGTTGCGGCTGGTCGATACCACCGAGCATCTCGATCCGAGCTATGCCGCCAATCCAACCGATCGTTGCTTTTATTGCAAGACCGACCTCTACGATCATCTGGTTCATATTCGCGACAATGAGAAGTTTTCAGCGATTGTTGACGGCAACAACGTCAGCGACCTCGGCGATGACCGCCCCGGTATGAAGGCCGCTCGCCGGCACGGCGTGCGCTCGCCGCTCATCGAAGCGAACATTTCCAAACCTGAAGTCCGTGCAATGGCGCGCGAATTGAACCTGCCCGTCTGGGATAAACCCGCGATGGCCTGCCTTTCCTCGCGCGTGCCGCACGGGACCGCCATCACACCCGCGCTTCTTCGGCAAATCGAACAGGCCGAGGATGTGCTCGTCGAACTGGGATTCAAGCAATTTCGCGTGCGTCATCACGACAACATCGCCCGCATCGAACTGCCGCTGGACGAGTTGCCGCACGCCATCGAACTGCGTGAGGAGATCGTCAAAGGCATTCGCGCGGCCGGCTACAAGCACGTGACGCTTGATCTGGCCGGCTTTCGGCGCGAATTAACTGCTCCTGAGTCATTGGTACAGCTCACGTTGGGGCACAAATGATCGGTTATTTGGACCTGCCCTCGGGAATTTCAGGCGATATGTTTCTGGGCTGCCTCGTCGATGCCGGCTGGCCCATCGAGCAGCTTCGCGGCGCGCTGCGACAATTAAAACTGCCCGCCCGGGACTGGGCCGTCGAATCCAAACAAGTAATGAAAGGCCCATTCCGCGCGACGCTGGTCGATGTGCGCGTCACCGAAGGCGCGCCCATCGGGCACCCGTTTGTGCTGGCTCCCTCGCAAGCACACGGGCACACGCATCGCAACCTCACCGACATCCGGTCGATGATTCAATCATCCGATCTTCCTGGGATCGTGAAGGAACAATCCGTCGCCGTCTTCACGCGGCTTGCCCACGCCGAGGCCAGGGTGCACGGCTCGACGCTCGATCAGATTCATTTTCACGAAGTCGGCGCGCTCGATGCCATCATCGACATCGTCGGCACGGTGGCGGCCATTCACGAACTGGGAATCGAAGCGCTCTGCTCGTCTGCCTTTCCGATGAGTCACGGCTGGACCGACAGCCAGCACGGAAAACTTCCGCTTCCCGCGCCCGCGACGCTGGAGATCCTCTCCGCCGCCGGCGCACCCGGCATTCCCGGCCCCGGTGAGGGCGAGCATGTCACCCCCACCGGCGCGGCGCTGGTCTGCGAACTCGCGAAGTTTCATCAGCCTGCGATGCAGTTGCACAAGATCGCCATCGGTGCGGGCAAACGCGATTCGTCATGGCCCAACGTTGCGAGACTCTGGCTTGGCGCGGCACAATCCACCGAAGTGGTTTCCGCGGCTGATTCAATCGTCCAGATCGAAACCAACATCGACGACATGAACCCCCAGTTCTATGCCCCTTTGTCCGAGCGGCTCTTTGCCGCCGGCGCGCTGGATGTCTGGCTGACGCCGATTCAGATGAAAAAGAATCGCCCCGGCGTGCTGCTCGGAGTTCTAGCCAACAGCCACAATCAGCGCGTCATCGCCGACTTGATCCTTCGCGAAACCACCACGCTGGGCGTACGCGTCACCCCGGTCCACCGGTTCGAAGCCGAGCGGGAAATGAAATCGGTCAGCACATCCTTCGGCATGGTGCGTGTCAAGCTCAAAAAGTGGAATGGCCATACGATCTCCGCCATGCCCGAATATGAGGACTGTCGAAGATTGTCGGATGAGAAAAAAGTACCCCTGCAGGAAGTATACAACGCCGCCCTCACCGCGGTGCGGTCCGTCTAATCCGCATTCCACGCCCCTTGGTTCATACCCCCCCGCCGACACCGTCGGCGGCTTTACACGGCGGATGTCACTGCGGAAACGCGCAGATGCGCGAAGATTTGGCGCAATTCATCGACCAATTAGCGCGTCCGATTCGTCATATGGCGCGCAATTTTGTGCAGTTTCATGGAGCCTGCAGACAAGAGTTTTATCCACAGATTTCACAGATGACATATGGGGAATTTTGGATTTTGGATTTCGGATTGTGGAATTGGAGTTGCGCGAAATGAGTCCGCATGGCGCAACAAAGGAGCCGCGGGTCACTGGATCTTCGTCATTCTGATTTGGTCATTCGTCATTGGGATTTTGTTGGTCATTGGGACTTGGCCATTGGTGATTAGATCTCCATTTCCCCGCCAATCCCCGCCCGCCTTCGCTGGGCGAACGATGCGCTATCCCACCGTACCCTCCTACGGGGAGGATCGCAGCATTCGCCTCCGTTGACGCCCGCAGCGCAGCCGACGTTGTGAAATTATTCACACTTTGGCTGACAAAAGAGGAAGCGAGGAAGTCAGTCCGCTTGGGCACAGACGTAGGGAATAAGTCGTCGGCTTGGTGGGGTTGACCGCGGTGATTCCGAAGAAATACGTCCCGGCGTTCAGCCGGCCGGTGATGACCTTGTCAGCGCCGGTCTTGCCGGTGGTGGTCGCGATGGCTTCGTTGGGGTCCGCTTTGCCGTTGTGGTTTAAGTCTTGATAGACCGTGACGTTGGCATCAAATTGCAGGCCGTTCAAGCGAATGCTCGCGCTGGTCGCTTTCTTCACATCCCAGCGATACCAGTCGCTTGGATCGTTGCCGCCGACGTATTCGGTCAACGTCAGATCGGTCGTGGGTTTGGGATCGACCTTGGTGGCTTGACTGGAATCGTTGGCAACCGAGTCTTTCACATCCGATGTGGCAAAGACCTGCACGTTGCCGGTCAATTTATATTTGGCGACTTGTCCACGGGTGGATTGAGAGACCCGGACGAAATAGAAACCCGCGTCGAGCAGACGGCTGATGCTTTCGTCCCTCGTGCCAAGCTGGGCTGAGCGGGCGATGACTTCGCCGCTGTCCAGCTTGTTATTGTTGTTGCTGTCGCGGACGAGTTCGAGTGTCGCATCTCCGGTCAGGCCCTGGAGTTTGAACGCAACGGTGGCTGCCTTGGCGACACGGACGCGAAAAATATCGTCCGTGTTGGCATTGTTGATCGTGCCGCTCACGCTGGCCGAGTTGGAATCGATATTCAGCGCCGGAACGCCGCTGAGGCTTTCCGACATGCACAGTCGCGTTTCAAGCGACTCCAACTGACAAGATTTGGTAGCCCGAACGAAATTCCTGGCTCGCATGGCTCATACTGCGCTTTCTCCCTCCCCTGACAGAGATGATTTCCAATATGCCAAATCGTGAGGCAAGCAGATTTTTCGGTCGATAATCAGGTACTGGCCAATAAAAAAGGAGATGTGACGAGGAGCCGAAAAACTGGGGTACTAGGATTTGAACCTAGACAAGCAGATTCAGAGACTGCTGTGCTACCGTTACACCATACCCCAAAAGTTATTGCCCGTCCGATACTTACGTAAAATCGGGTTCTGCCTCAATTTCGCCGATTACCGGTTTTCACCCCCATGCGCGCATTTCAGAGCTGGCAAAATGTCAGCAAATGCACCAAGGAAAGTCTAACGTTAACAGCATCAGGGTCAAGGCACCGACCGGTTGCCCTCTTCACCTCCACGCGGCAACAGGACAATGGCGCAAAACGATTGGCGGAGATTTGAAAGCCGCACTTGCGCAATATAGCCATGATGAACCCGGGGGGGCATTAGGTAACTGCTCATGGCGAATCCTTTCAGGTAACGCTGTAGGTTAAGGTTGACGGATCGATGGAGGTCGGAAGGCTGAGAACCAGAGCGCGCAGGCGTTCCGAGGCAAGCACATGCGGCCAGCGGTCCAGAGTACGTGAAATGAAGTCGTTTGCCCCCTGTGTGCTACCCTACGTTCGCCTATGCTCCCCTATATCCGCGTATATTCGTGTATTTGTTGTAGGTTCGAGTTCTACCTGCGGAGCTTGTTCTGGATTTATATTCTGGAAAACCCGCAGGGACGTTTCTACATTGGTCACACTTCCGATCGAGTTGATTGGAGGGCGTTCATGAAGAATTGGATCGCTTTCCTCTGTCGCGATGGCGCAAGCGACTTCGAATCCCGCTTGCGCCATCGCGAAAGAACTATTTCCGAATGGAACTTGTGTACAACACAAATCTATTTTTGCGCTTTGGCGATTTCCACCGCAAATGCGTAGTCAGGACCAAACATATTGGAGCGGAAGATGATGTATTTCATATCCGGCGTGAAGATCGGGTTCGGTTCCAGGCGATAGTTGTGCTTGGACATGCCGACCAGCTTTTCTGCTTCCATGTGTCCGCCGTGGATCAGGTTCTTGCCGAGCGTTCCGCGATCCTGATTCACAACGGGTCGCATGAGGAAAATCCAGGGCGTGGCTTTGCCGCCGTCGCCGGTGAACAGTTTCCCGTCCGGCGATGAGTTGCAGTGGATCGAGGTCATGTCCGGCGTGTAGTGCAGCCACGTGCGGTCGCCGGTCTCCACATTAAAGCTGGAGACGAATGAACTCTGCATGCCGGACGGATAGTGCAACTGATAAAAGATCGTCTTGCCATCGGCACCCCACCACTCGTGGCCTGCAATTTCGTTTTCCATCGTGCGCTGATGAACGAGCTTGTTGCCCGTACCATCGGTATTGATTGTCCAGATGCGATCGACGCGGCTCCAGCCGCCTTCGTGGCAATACATCAGATGAGTCGGGTCGGCGGGCGAGAACTGCAAGTGGTTCAGCCAGTCGGTGCTGTGCTCCAAGAGGTTAAAGATTTTTCCGGTTTGCAGATTGATGGTGAACATGGTCATCGGCAGCTTGGCTGCCAGTCGCTGGGCCATCATCTGACCCTTGTTGGCGGGCTCACCCATATTTTGAGCGCCCATGCGCGAAGGGGCTTGCTGCGGCGTGCCGTCATACGCGCCGCCGGCGTTGGCATCGCCTTCGATATACGTGCCCGCGCCCAGCGTTTCATCGGCGTTGATCGTGACGACGCTGGCGCGTCGAGGAAGGTCCGCCAGTTTCTTGATCTCGCCGCTTTCCAGGTTGACGGACCAGAGTGTCGAGAAATACGGTTCCTTCGTCGGCTGGGAGTAATACAACGTCGGCGTCTTGTGTCCGACGATGATGGTCTTGGACGCGCCTTTCACCAGCGTGCGGGATTGCAAGGTGGTCAGATCGATCACGCCGATCGAATCGGGCGTCATGTACGCCATCTTTTTCCCATCCGGGGTGAACGGGTTGTAGTTGAAATAAAAGCTGTCGGACCCCGGCTCCTTGGTGAGCCGAATCACGCGATGCCCGGTATCGGCATCGATCCAGGATGTGGGCGGCTCTTCACCCGGTCGGGTGGCGGGCTGCGCCTGCGCCGCAGAATGGAACCCCGCCGGCATGGCAAACAGCGTCGCCACCGCCAAAATCGCCATCCGACACACACGGTTCGTTCCAATTTTCATGCTTTTAATCCTTTCGGTTGGGCACAAGCAGGTATAATTACTGCTGATCAGGCAATTGGTTGATGGTCTCATTTTCATTATGCTTATCGAATGAAGTGAATCGCATGACCCTTGAGTTGTACAAGCAGGTTGCCCTTCGATGCGATGTTCCCGCGGATCGTCTTCGCGCTGGCGATTTAGCGACCCTGGTGGATATCGTCCCCGGACCGGCTGGTAAACCTCAAGGCGCGATCCTCGAGTTCTTTAACGCCGTCGGCGAATCGATTTGTGTCACCACAGTCAGCGTCGAAGACGTCGAACCACTGACCGCTGATGAAATTCTTGCAGTCAGGCCGCTGGCTAGAGCGGGGTAAGTGTTCAATAAAGAGGCTTCACCAACGCCCCATGTCCATCCTCGGAGCTTAATCATGATTCAGGATACCAAGGTTTATTCAATCACCTTCCGCGATTCGCGTGGCTACGCACTGACGAAATTGCAGCACGACCTGTTCCATGGCGTGCGATGCCTTAAGGGAATTTCACGCTCGCCGAAAAATGACCACTGGATTGAAGGCAAATACGTGTATATCCCGGTCGATCAGATTTGCGCCATCGTTGAGTTTGACTCATGGAACGATTTCACCGCCGCCTGCAAGCAAGTGGACGGTCATTCGGTACAACCAACCACAGCAACCGCGAGCAAACGAAAATCGAAAAAGCGACGCTAAACGCGCTTGTTCGTTCCGATTTCTTCGGGTTGGCCACGGACGAAAGTCCGTGGAAATCGTCCAGTCACACGGCGTGACGATCCGGGCAAAGATGGGTTGGCCATTAACGGGGATTGATCGCGATCGCATAGGCCTGGTAATCGGTTGAAAGGGGTTTGCCGCCGGCGAGCCTAATCATTGAATTGAGTTGCCCGCGATGATGCGTCGCGTGATTGGTCACATGCACGAGCAATTGCCACAGCGGTATGACGAACGACTCGTTACGCAGATTGATATAACCGATTGAAGCGGCCAACGATTGCGGCGACTGTTTTTTCAGGAAATTCGTGAATCGCTGGTGGATGGATGTCCACTCCGGCTCGATTGAGCTTCGGGCAGCCATTCGCGGTTCATCGAACAGCCAGACAACTTTTTGTCCCTCAAACCGTTGTAGCCAGGTATTTTGGGCGGCCAGCTCGTGCAGCATGATTTTGTGGATATTGCCGAACGACCAGCCGCGGTCCTTGAAATATTCTTCATCGATGATCGACCGGGCCGCATCGAGCTGCCGAAGGTCGGCCCACTTGACGTATTCATATAAATGCGAGAAGTATTCGGGCGGCGGGATCATCGTTATCTCCTCGGCGGACATTATTTCATGGCATTGAAGACTCGTCGAGTTGCACTGGTGACCGGAGGCGCGATTCGCGTCGGCCGGGCCATCGTCAGACAACTGAACGAGATGGGCTTCGACATCGGCTTCACTTATCACAGCAGCGCATCCGAGGCAAATCGTTTGGCGAAAAGCCTGGCCGGACGATCGATCGCGATCCAGGCCGATCTGACCCAGCCAAAGCACGCTTGCAAGATTGTGCTTGACGAGATGACCAAAACGTTTGGCCGGCTTGATGTTTTGGTCAATAACGCATCGATTTATGTGCCGGGCAATCAGCAGAGCAAACAGATGATGGCGATCCATTTCGGATCGCCCAGATTGCTTGGCCAGTTGTTCGAAAAACAGCTTCGCAAATCCAAGGGCCATATCGTGAACATGGTCGATGCGCTCGCGAAAAAACCACCCAAGGAATTCGAGGCCTACGGCGCATCCAAATCAGCGCTATGGGATCTCACTTTGGAGCAAGCCCGGCAGTTGGGCCCCGAAGTCACGGTCAACGGCATCGCCCCCGGCGTGGTCGAGTGGCCCAAGGGATACCCAATGGCTGCCCGCAGGCGATATTTGCGCCATGTGCCGCTCAACCGGGCGGGCACACCCGAGGACGTCGCCAAACTCGTCGCCTTTCTGGTTACGGATGGCACATATATCAATGGCCAGATCATTCGGTTGGACGGGGGCAGATCGATCTCTCAATCCTCTTAAGGCCATATCCTATAAAGGCTTAGACCAAGACCTTACGGACGCGTCAGTTTTCTCGACATTTCGGTGATTTTCTGGGACCATATAATCCCAAGGAAGTAACCCAACCGCTCAATGGAGTATTGCTCGACGTTGTGAATCTCAATATTGCACTAGAACAACCCCAGAAGAAGCTGGCCTTGTTCGGCTCGTCCGACAGGTACTTGCGCATGCTCCGGGAAAGCCTCGGCGTGCAGGTTGTGGCGCGCGATGATGAATTGAGGTTAAGCGGTGAACGCGATCAGGTTTCCAAAGCCGCCGCTGTGATCGACCAAATGCAGCGAAAGCTTCGCAAACAGGATTGGCTGACCAGTGACGACGTCGGCCAGGCTTTGCGTGATGTAACCGAGGCGGATCGTGAGAACCGCGAAGGCGAAATCGATGTATACATTAAGGGCCACGGTATTAAGCCGAAAACCGAGGGCCAGAAACGATATGTCGAAGCAGCGTTGTCGAAGGATTTGACGTTTTGCGTCGGCCCGGCCGGTACGGGCAAGACGTATCTTGCCGTCGCGATGGCAGCGTCTTTGCTGAAGCGAGGCCAGGTGAAGCGGATCGTGCTCGCCAGGCCCGCTGTTGAAGCCGGCGAACGACTGGGATTTTTGCCGGGCGATTTGCAGGCAAAAGTGAATCCGTACCTCAGGCCCCTGTTCGACGCGTTGCACGACATGATGGAATTCGAACAGGTGAAGCGCTTCATGGTCAACGATGTGATCGAGGTGATCCCGCTTGCGTTTATGCGCGGGCGAACGCTGAACGATAGCGTAATCATTCTTGATGAAGCACAGAATACGACGGCTTCGCAGATGTTGATGTTCCTGACCCGGCTGGGACACAACAGCAAGATGATCGTGACCGGCGATGTCACCCAAGTCGATCTGCCCGCCAATGTTGAAAGCGGCCTGATCGACGCGATGCGAAAGTTGCGTGGGATCAAAGATATCGGAATGGTCGAGCTGGAACGTGGCGATATTGTGAGACACCGGCTGGTGCAGAATATCGTCAATGCATACGAGAAAAACGGTCAGTCCTAACGAGAACAGATATGTTTGGTAATACCAAATCCACTGCTCGCCGCGAGGAAATCCGCAAGAATCGTCCCGATGCGGGAATTACGTTCATGACGCGCATGCGTGCCGAAGGCATGCTGGTGTCGCTGGCGGTTGCCGTTGTCTTTTGCATCGCAGCGACTGCGATCCTGGTGATGCGCGAGGATGTCGTTCACTATCGTCCGGGTGAATGGACGACGCACGACATCGTTGCCCGCGTGGATTTTCCGTATCGGGACGAACGTCTTCTCAATGCGGCCCATGAAGTTGCGAGAAACAGCCAGCCGCGTATTTATCGCCAGGTTCAGCCGGATATCTGGAAATCCATTGAAGATGAATTGCTCGCCCTGCCCGATCGGGTCAAGGGCATGACGCTGGTCGAGTTGCCGCAGGAATTGGGCGCGATTCTCGACGCGGGCTCATTGGCCAAGCTTCAGGAATTCCAGGCAGCCCCGCAGAGGCAGGAATATGAACAATCGGTTCACAGTTACGTCGATTCCATTCGCCAGCTCAATCTGATCATCCTGCCTGAGGATCAGCGCAAGGAGGATTTGACCAGGATCATTTCGGTGATTGCCAACAACGTCAATACGCCTATCCGAACGGAAGCAAGCACGTTCAATCTGAAGATGGCGGATGAAATCGCGACACGGTTTCTGCTGCCTGCACAGCGCAATTTCACGCTGGCGCTTCAATCCAAGGTGGTCGCGCTCACCAAAAGCCGCCTGGGTATCACTTATACCCTGGACGAGGCGGCGACCACCAAAGCGAAGAACGACGCGGAGGCATCCGTCAGTCCCAACGCCGGCGATTTGGTGAAAGCCGCCAACACGCCCATCGTCAAGGTGGACCCGGGCGGCGGAAAGATCAGCGAGGAAGACTGGATTTTGCTCAAAGCCGAAAACGATGAATATCTTCGCAAGCTGGGCCCGGCGCGGCTTGCCCAGCGCGCGGGACTAGCGGGCGTTGCAATTCTGCTCACGTTCATCATGTGCGTCTATACCGCGACCTTCCAGCCAAAAATTGTACGCAATCATGCGCGGGCGATTGCAATTGCAGTCCTGCTTTTGTCGATGATGCTTCTCGCGACCGTCGCGGCACTGAGCAGCAATTCGCTTTACCTGTTTGCCGTTGCGCCGACCATTCTGGTCGCGATGATCCTTTCGATTGCTTACAACCAGCGTTTTGCACTGGGGCTGGCGACGTTCCACGCGATCCTGGTGACATTTGCCATCGATGCCGACCTGAGCTTTCTGCTGATCCTTGAATCGGGCGTCGTTGTCGCCTGCTTCCTGCTGGATGACCTTCGCACTCGCAGCAAACTGATCGAGGTGGGCGGTCTGACGGCGATGGCATTGATCGTCGCCACGTCGGCGGCGGGATTGCTGAGCTTTGATCCGCTGCAGTACATCGCCAGGCAATGTCTCTATGCCGGCGCAGCCGGGCTGGCTGTGGGATTTGTCGTTTTGGGCATCCTTCCGTTCATCGAAAAGGCATTTCGCATCACGACCAATATGACTTTGCTTGAGCTGGCCGATGCAAGCCAGCCGCTGCTGCGACGCCTGGCGATCGAAGCGCCGGGCACGTACAACCACAGCCTGCAGGTCGCCACGCTCGCGGAAGAAGCCGCCGAAGCCATCGGCGCCAACTCGCTGCTTTGCCGCGTCGCCAGCTATTACCATGACGTTGGCAAGATCAACAAGGCAGATTACTTCGTGGAAAACCAGAGCAATGGCGAAAATCGGCACATCAATCTGTCGCCGAGTGTTTCACTTCTGATCATCATCGGCCATGTGAAAGACGGGTTGGAACTCGCACGGGAATATAATCTTCCGACCAGCATCTTTCCGTTCATCCAGCAGCATCATGGCACGACGCTGGTTGAATATTTCTATCAGCGCGCCTGCGACACCTGTACGCCCGATCAACCCGACGTGAGCGAAACACAATATCGTTATCCCGGCCCTAAGCCCAAAAGCCGCGAAATTGCGATTCTCATGCTTGCCGATGCGATGGAAAGTGCCGCCCGGACGATGTCCGAACCAACCGCCAACCGTATTGAATCGCTCGTTCACGAGATTACCCTGCGGCGGCTGCAGGATGGCCAGCTCACCGAGTGCGACCTGACGATGCGCGATCTGGAACGCATTGAGCGGTCATTTGCGAAAACGTTGATGGGCATTTATCACGGACGGATTGCCTATCCCTCAACCAGCGCTTTGGCGTCGTCATCGGCCCAAACCGAGCCTCCTGCCGCAAAGACTGCATGAGCAGAATCGCCATGGCACGCCGGAAGTTGCTGCTGACCATTACAGCCAGTGGGACCGCCCGCAGCCATGTTCCCATGCTTCAATCCCATTTGAGACGCGCTCACGCATTATGCCGTTCGAAACTGATGGAATTGAGCGTTGTTCTGGCTGGGGACAATCTGATGAGCGACTTGCATAAACAATTCATGAATATCGAGGGCCCGACGGACGTGCTCACTTTTCCGCTCGATGCCGATTCCAAAGGCCGACCGATCAGCGGCGAAGTATTTGTTTGCGTTCCCGAGGCTCGCCGGCAATCGCGAAGGCTCGGCACGAACGTCAATGATGAAGTGCTTTTGTACGCCTTGCATGGTTTATTGCACTTGAGCGGCTGGGACGATAGAACCGCCGCGCAGTACCGTCGAATGCATAGGAAGGAAGATACAATTTTGAAGCAACTGGGCATTGGGCCGGTGTTTTCCATCGTTTCCCGGAAAGGAAAACGATGACACTAGGACTTACACTTGCGCTTTCGGGAGTTGTGCTGACCGCGCTTCTCTCGCTGATGTTTTCGACGCTGACGTATTCGCTGCGCGATTTTTCGCGCACCAAGCTCGAGGACTATTTCAAACGTCACAATCGCGCGCAATGGTACGAAAAGACCGTGGCGGTGCATGAGGATCTCATCTTCGTCACCGCGATCGGCCGATTGCTGGCCAACATCATGATCCTGGTTGCGGTGCTGCATCTGGCTTCGTCGGCGGGCGTGCCGTCTGAATGGACGCAATACCTGATTGCGATCGTTGTGACGGGAATTGTCACGCTCTTCTGCTCGGTGGCGGTCCCCCACGCGTTGTCGCAGCATGCCGCGGAACGATTCATTGGTTCGCATGCCAGGTTTTTGCATCTATGGCGGCTTCTCCTGTTGCCCGCCGCGCGAATGATGCACGCGATCGATCGCGCGGTTGGGATGGTGATCGGCGTACGTCGCGGTACGCCCGCCGAGGAAGCCGAACAGACCCTTCAGGAAGAAATTTTATCCGTTGTCGAGGAAGGTGAAAAAGAAGGCGTCGTCGATGAGCAGGAACGCGAAATGATCGAATCGGTCATCCAATTTCGCGACACGCACGCCGGCCAGGTGATGACCGCCCGGCCTGAAATCATCGCGCTGCCGATCGCTTCAACCTTTCAAAAGGTCAAGGAGACGCTGGACGAGAGCGGGCTTTCGCGCATCCCGATTTACGAGGATTCGCTGGACCACATCATCGGCATCCTATACGCGCGCGACCTGCTCAAGCAGCTTGGATTGCGCCCGGAGGAATTCGATATTCGCACGGCCATGCGGCCGGCATTTTACGTGCCCGAAACCAAATCGTTGCGCGACCTGCTCAGCGACTTCCGGGCAAAGAAGGTGCACATGGCCATCGTGCTGGACGAATACGGCGCGACCACCGGCCTGGTGACCATCGAGGACGTTCTGGAAGAACTCGTCGGTGAACTCGCCGACGAACACGAGCCGCAGGAACCCAAGTTGTATAAACGCATCGACGACAAAACCTTCGAAGCCGACGCTCGCGTGCGGATCGATGAATTGAATCGTGAGTTGCCACTTAACCTGCCGGAAGATGCGGGGTACGAAACGCTGGGCGGGTTCCTTTCCAACACGCTTGGCCGAATCCCGCAGGCCGGTGTCAGGCACGAACATGCCGGCATTCGATTGATCGTCCTGGAAGCCGAACCGCAGCGGATCAATCGTGTTCGAATTGAACTGCTCGCTCAAAATGCCCCCGAACCCAGGATGGTTTGACGCGCGGCGTTTTCGCGGTTAGGGTGCCTCTCAACATGCGAGCAAGTGATATTCGTCGTGGACAGGCCGTCATTATCGATGGCAAGCTGTTCGTCGTAACCAACGCTGACCATAACACCCCGGGCAACCTGCGCGCCAAGGTCCAATTCAAGCTGCGCGACGTGGGCAAGGGCACGATCATCGACCGCCGTGTCGGCGCAACCGATGACATTGAAACGGCAACGCTGGATCGTCGCCAGGTCGAATATCTCTATTCTGACAATGAAGGCATGGTTTTGATGGATCTGGAGCACTACGACCAGACCACGGTTCCCAAGGAAGTCTTCGGCACGGACGCGCTCTATCTCAAGCCCAACACGCAGTTGCTGGCGATGTTTCATGAGGGAAAAGTCGTTAGCTACGAATTGCCCAAGACCGTGGATATGAAAGTCGTTGAAACTCCGCCGGGCATTAAAGGCGCGACCGCCACCAATCAGACCAAGGAAGCCGAACTGGAAACCGGCCTGAAAACCAAGGTGCCGCCATTCATCGAAATCGGCGAGGTCATTCGAATCAGCACCGAGACCGGCGCTTATTTAAGCCGCGCTTGATCGACAAAGGCATCAAATCCAATCACAGCAATACCCAGCTTACTTGGCGCTAGCCGTTGCCGGCGATTTTGCCCGCGATGTTTTTGCGGCTTTGGTTACTTCTTTTCGAGATTCTGCTTCCTGATCGTTTTCTTCCTTGAGAGGACGAAGAATCTTCACGATCTCGCTCAAGACGCCGATCATCGACATGGTCGCGTCAATCTTGACGATTTTTTCCTTGGGATAGCAATCCAGCACGGGCTTGGTCTTCTGCTCGTAAACTTCAAGCCGGTTTTGAATCGTCTTGTCGTTCGCATCGTCAATTCGATTTTCCTTCAACGCGCGCCGGCGAAGACGTTCGACCATCTTGTCCATGTTGGCGCAGACGAGGTAAATCACCTTCTGAACTTCAATGATGTCTTCAAGAAGCTTGGCCTGTTTCGCGCTGCGCGGAATTCCATCGAGCACGAGGATTTCGTTTTCGGGATGAAACTGGTTGCTCAGTTCAAGTCCTTTGACGTGATTTCGCCACAGGTTGATGGTGAATTCATCCGGCACGAGTTCGCCGCGGCTGGAATAATCCCAGAACGTTCGGCCCATTTCGCTGGAGAGATCGAGTGAACGGAAAATGTCCCCCGTCGAGCTGTGAAAAAACCCGGGAATCGAAGACAGAATCTTGCCTTGGGTGCCTTTGCCGCTGCCCGGCGCGCCAAACAGCAGGACGCTCTTATATTTGATATTGTGGCCGTAGCAATCGAGGTTACACATCATTTTGGGGTCCATGTCTTCAAACTCCTGAAAGATTCTATATCAATATATCGACTTAAACAGGAGTAATTCATCCTGTTAATCAGGGAAACACCTGATTATCAGGCATAAACCGCTCTTTCGTATGGTTTAACCCTCGTTTGCTTCCTTTAACTTGGCGATCACTGAAAAATCCTCGAGCGTGGTGACGTCACCCTTCACTTCCCCGCTTCCCGCCAGTTCCTTGAGCAGTCGCCGCATGATCTTGCCGCTGCGCGTTTTGGGCAGGGCATCGGTGAATCGAATTTGATCGGGTGTTGCCAGCGCTCCGATTTGTTTTCGAACAACAGCGATCAGCTCCTTTTTCAATTCATCGGTTGGCTTCATTCCAGTGCGAAGCGTGACAAACGCGGCAATGCCCTGGCCTTTCAGTTCGTGAGGCATGCCGACAACCGCGGCCTCGGCGACCGATGTGTGCGAGACCAACGCGCTCTCAACCTCGGCCGTGCCCAGGCGATGGCCTGAAACATTCAGCACATCGTCGATGCGTCCCATGATCCAGAAGTAGCAGTCGTTATCGCGCCGTGCGCCGTCGCCGGTGAAATACATGCCGGGCACCTCCGACCAATATTGCTTTTTGTAACGGTCGGGATCGTTGAAAATCCCCCGCAGCATCGCCGGCCAGGGTTTCCTGACAACAAGCAAGCCGCCTTGATTGGGTCCGAGTTCCTTGCCCGAACGATCGACGATGGCTGCATCGACTCCGAAGAAAGGGAGCGTGGCCGTGCCCGGCTTTGTCGGCGTAACTCCCGGCAAAGGCGTGATCATGATCATGCCCGTTTCGGTTTGCCACCAGGTATCGACAATCGGACATCGCTTGCCGCCGATGACATCCTGATACCACATCCACGCTTCGGGATTGATCGGCTCGCCGACCGTGCCGAGCAGCCGCAAACTACTCAGGTCGTGTTTGTCTGCAAATTGCCTTCCCGCGCGCATGAACGCGCGAATGGCCGTGGGCGCGGTATAGAAAATCGTCACCTTGTGTCGCTCGATCATCGCCCAGAACCGCGAAAAATCAGGCCAATTTGGCGCGCCCTCATACATGAAAACCGTCGCGCCGTTGTTCAATGGACCGTAAACCGTGTAACTGTGCCCGGTGATCCAACCCACATCAGCCGTGCAGAAATAGATATCGCTCTCCTGCATATCGAATACGTATTTGACGGTGAGATAAGTCCCCACCATGTATCCGCCGGTTGTGTGAAGAATGCCCTTTGGCTTGCCGGTTGAACCGGATGTGTAAAGGACGAAGAGCGGGTCCTCGGCATCCATCTGCTCGGCCGGGCAATCCGTGCCTTGCTCCTGAACGACATCGCTCCACCAGACATCCCGCCCGCTGGTCATGTTGATCGGATGAGCGGAATGCTTCAGCACCACAACCTTTTGCACGATGAAGGTTTTGGTCAGCGCCTCATCGACGTTATTCTTAAGAGGCACGACCTGCCCGCGTCGATAACTGCCATCAGCGGTGATGATGATGTTGCTCTTGGCATCTTCGACACGATCCGCGATCGCCTGACTCGAAAATCCTCCGAAGATGACTGAATGCACCGCGCCGATTCGCGCGCAGGCGAGCATGGCAATCGCCGCCTGCGGAACCATTGGCATGTAGATCGTGACGCGATCGCCTTTCCTGACGCCGATCTTCTTCAACCCATTGGCAAAGCGACAAACTTCATCGCGAAGTTGCTTGTAGGTAAGCATTCGAACTTCACCGCCCTGGCCAGCGGTGACTTCCGGTTCAGCTTCCCAAACGATGGCGGGCTTGTCGCCGCGTCCGGCGTCGATTTGCCGGTCCAGGCAGTTGTATGCCAGGTTGGTCTTGCCGCCGACATACCACTTGGCGTTGGGCGCGTTCCATTCGAGGACTTTGTCCCACTTTTTGAACCAGTGCAACTCGCTGCCGACATCGCCCCAGAACTTGTCCGGCTGATCGATTGACTCACGATAAAGACGCTGATACTCGTCCTTGGATTTAATCCTCGCCCTGGCGGTGAAATTGGGCGGTGGAGGGAACAGACGGTGCTCCTGCATCGTCGATTCGATTCCAGTATTTATCTCTGCCATGAATCAATACCTCCATCCAAACTACCGTAGCGCGCTAAAAGCGTGGAGAGAGTTACTCCTCCCACACCGACACGCCCACCGGATCGACCTTGCGCGATCCGACAAGGAACTTTGCGCCCTTGGTGGCCGGTGCGTCAAACGGCACGAGCTGATAATTCAACGCAATCCAGTGTTTCCCGCGCTTAATCACCTGCACGCGATTGGGAAGTTTCATGACGGGCGTCCTGGTAAGCGCCGCCACTTTTTCAAGGAATGCATCGGTGAAGGATGGTTCGGCATAAACACCGCAATAACTGACCGTGCCCTTGCCGTGTTTGCGGTGCAGCGCCGCGGCTGCGCCCGCGTAAAATTGATCCGCATATTTCGCCAGGACTTTTGAAGATGGCTCGGCATAAAGCAGATCGCCCCAGACGCCCCATTTATGTTTCGTGCCGTCCAGATCGACTTGGCCGAACGTATCCGCCGGCAAACCATCGTATGCTTCGATCGTTCCGCCAATCAGCGGTAAAATCGGTTTGCCAACAGGTCCTTCAAACAATTGGCCATGTCGATCCATCAGACCTGTTCGACAGGTGAGAACCAGATTTCCTCCGCCGGCTGCATAATCATCAAACTGTTTGATTAGCTTATCGTTCACCATCTGCACGCCCGGCGCAACCACCATCGACAAATCCTTCGGCCAGGGTTTATTTGGATGAACGATCTGGACGCGCAGGCCCAACCGCGCGATGGCTTGATACCACTGGGTGAGCCATTGTTTTTGATCCCATCGCCTGGCTTGAGGCAACGTGTTGAAATACCAAAGCTGGTCGAAGTCCAGCAGCAGCCCAGCGCTGGGCGAATCAGACTTGGCAAGTGGTTCGGCTGCGGGTGCCTTCAATCGCTTGACTTCATCGATCACCTGTACAAACTCGCGCCCGCCGGGCGAAGGGGTGACGCCATCCGTCCCCACCAAGGCATGATGGAACAGTTCGATTCCAAATCTTGGCTGGCGGAATCGATACACCGTAATGAACTCCGCGCCGTGTGCGATCGCAGTCCAAAGCCACAATCGCACGGCACCGGGATGCACCAGCACCGGCACGCCGCTCCAATTCACCTGGCCGGGCTGAATCTCCATCAGCGCCCAGCGATCATGATAGCTGGCCATCAAATCGTGTAGCATCGAAACGCTCGAAGGATCGGCCACTCGATAGGCTTCGTCCTTGGGATTCTTTTCCCATCCGGTGACGGGGTATGTATCCCACGAATAAAGAGTGAGATCATTTTCCATGTCGCCCGGATCGCAGGATGGATGCAGGTGCATGAAATTGGTCGTAATGAAGCGATTTCCGATGTGCGGTTTGAGAATGTCGGCCTGCAGCTTGTTGTAATCGGCAAAAGCCCAAGACCAGAATCGCTGGCCATCCAGATGGTGATGTGGATTGGCATAACCGGGATCAAAACTAGGCGGCAACAAGATCTGCTTGAAATCGGTGTAATACGTATTCCAAAACTGATTGCCCCAGGCGTGATTGAGCTTTTCAATCGTTTCGTATTTGCGCTGAAGCCAGCCACGAAACGCGACATGCGTATTTTCTGATTGATCGTGCTCAGCGCTATATTCGTTATCCAGTTGCCAGCCGATGATCGATGGATGTTTTCCGTATCGTTCCGCCATCGCGCTGACGATGCGCGCAGTGGCTTCGCGAAATTTCGGGGACGTCGGGTTGTAATGCCGTCGCCCGCCGAATCGGGTGTTCGTACGATTCTTGTCGATCAGCAGCGTCTCAGGATGTTTCTCGGCCAGCCAGACCGGAGGCGCAGCCGTGGGCGTGCAGAGGATGACATCCAGCTTACGCTTGGCAGCCATCTCCATGCATTCGTCCAGCCAGTCAAATTTGAATTCGCCGGGCCTGGGTTCCATGCTGAACCACGCAAACTCGGCCATATGGACGATCTGCAAACCCATCGCCACGATATTGTCAAAATCCCGCTGCCACTGCTCGCGGGGCCATTGTTCGGGGTAGTAATACGTTCCGATTTTCATAGCTCAGTTCTCACAGCAAACTTGCGGCTGCGTCCTTTTAACAAATAAGCGGAAAGGTTACGCGCCCGGGCATGTTGAGTAAATGCGATCCGAACAATGTCTCAAGTGATCATTCTCAGCGATGGGTTCGTTTTGCATTTTACCAGCATCGGTGACACTCTGGGACAGTTTGAGACATTTTGGGACATCCACCCCCCCATGGCGGCGCCATGGGCGTTTTGTTGGTGCTTCACTTGTCTCCCGTTTTCCTTGTCCCCTTGTCGGTTCTTTATCTCGTCCCCCGAACCAGGAAGCGCTTATTTTACGCTCATGTCCGATGATCGCGGTGGACGGAAGAGGGACAAAAACAATTAATTTTGAAGATCAAATTCATACTTGTGTGACGAACGCCTCATACAAGACGTACAGGCACGCCATTCTGGGACAGAAAGCCTTTGACTTCTTGAACGGAATGCTGACGGAAATGGAAGATGCTGGCGGCGAGCGCGGCGTCGGCGCGGCCGGCGGTGAGAACGTCGAGCATGTGCTGCGGCGAGCCGGCGCCGCCGCTGGCGACGACCGGGATTCTCACCGCATCGCTCACCGCTGCGGTCATTTCCACGTCATACCCTTCCTTGGTGCCGTCGGCATTCATGACGTTTAAGACGATCTCTCCGGCTCCAAAGGACTGAGCCTGATGAACCCAGTCCATGACTTTGATGCCCGTGTTGACCCGACCACCGTTGATGAAGACTTCCCAGAATTCTGTGCCATCCCGTTTAACACGATTGGCATCCAAGCCAAGGACGGTTGCACATGAGCCGAATTTACGCGCGATGTCAGAAATGAGTTTTGGGTTTTTGACCGCAGCCGAGTTGATGCTTACCTTTTCCGCGCCTGCCTGGATCAGGCGAGTCGCATCGTCGAGCGTGCGAATCCCCCCGCCGACGCAAAGTGGCATGAAGCACTGCTCGACCACCTTGACGACCAGGTCCGCCATGATATCGCGACCCTCGTGGCTGGCGGTGATATCATAAAAGACCAATTCGTCCGCTCCATCATCCTGATAGCGTTTGGCTTGTTCGACGGGGTCGCCGGCATCGACGTGGTCGAAGAACTTGTATCCCTTGACCACCCGGCCTCGGTCAACGTCAAGGCAGGGGATGATGCGTTTGGTGAGCATGGGAATAGCTGGCGGCGGACAGCAGGCGGCAGGCAGTAAATTCGCTGCCTGCTGCACGCTGCCTACTGCCTACTGATTAGGGTGACCGACGGGACTCGAACCCGCGACGTCCAGGACCACAACCTGGCGCTCTACCAACTGAGCTACGGCCACCGTATGGCGTTAGTTTATTGCCGGTTATATCGGATGTGTCAACATCGTTGCCCTTAAGGTGGCAACGCGGGTCCCTCGGGACCGTATTTGTGATATAATCCCATTGTCTGCTTGACACTTGCAATGCAGGATTTTAGCCTGATTAGGTCATCCTTGACGTTCAGCGCTTGGATAGGCCTTGGCACGTGGTCTGTTGTACGGGCGGGCGAAACGGAAACTGGCTGAATGGCTCATCCTGATAACAACGCGGTTGGCTTGTCCGCAAATCTCGACACCGAGGTAGGCCGGGTCGTTTTGGACATGGGCCTGGCAACCAAGACCGAAATCGAATTCTGTCGGGAAAATCAAAAGCAATCCTCCGACCCCAACCAGCGAAGCCTGGCTGATCTGCTGGTTGAAAACAACTTCATCACGATCAACCAGGCGAAGCGCATTCGCTCGCAGATGGAAGAGCGGCGCAACAGCCAGATCCCCGGCTACGAAATCATGGGTCTTCTTGGTAAAGGCGCGATGGCCAAGGTCGTCAAAGCCAGGCAGATCTCGCTGGACCGAATCGTCGCGATCAAGGTCCTGCCGCGCAAGATGAGCGACAACACCGAGTTCATCGAGCGTTTCTACAAGGAAGGCAAGGCCGCCGCCCGGTTATCACATAATAACATCGTGCAGGCCATCGACGTCGGCACCACTCCCGACAACCTGCATTTCTTCGTCATGGAATATGTCGATGGCAAGACGCTTTACGATGTCATGCAGCCGCCTCCGGTGGGCGACGGCAAGACGACATTTTCCGAAGCCGAAGCGCTCGATATTTCCAGCCAGATTTGCGACGCATTGGCGCACGCTCACAAGCGCGGGCTGATCCATCGCGACGTCAAGCCGAAAAATATCATTCTCACCACCCAGGGCGTCGCCAAGTTGACCGATCTGGGTCTTGCTCGGGCGACCGACGATACCGAAGCCGCCGAGCTTGAAGCCGGCAAGGCGTATGGCACGCCTTACTACATCAGTCCCGAGCAGATTCGCGGCGAGCGGGACATCGATTTCCGTGCTGATATCTATTCGCTGGGCTGCACGATGTATCACATGGTGACGGGCCATCCGCCGTTTGAAGGTGAAACCCCGTCGGCCGTGATGCACAAGCATTTGAAACAGCCACTGATCCCGCCGGATCATATCAACGTCGCACTCAGCGCCGGTTTGGGCGAAATCATCGAAACGGCGATGGCAAAGAATCGCGATGAACGTTACGCCAGCACCGAAGACATGCTGGAGGATATCGCAGCCGTTCGGCGCAACGAGCCGCCGATTCATGCTCACAAAGCGGTCGATATGGACAAGATCGCCGAGATCGAAGAAACTGCCCGCACCGTGGACATCGAGCCACCGGACCAGCAGCACAAGCCATCGATTTGGGGTCATCCCCTGGTAATCACGCTGCTGGCGTGGACGGGCTGTTCGATTGTCCTGATTCTGATTTTGCTGATCATCACCTTTTCTCGCTGAGCCGTTTCAATGGCAAACATTGCGTTTATCGGGTTGGGAATCATGGGCCAGCCAATGGCCGGCCATTTGATGACCGCGGGTCATTCCATGCGCGTTTTTTCGCGCACGAAATCAAAAGCATCACCGCTGACGCAGCGCGGCGCCAAATGGTGCAGTTCTCCCGCGGAAGCGGCGGAAGATGCGGAATTCATCTTCATCTGCGTGCCGGATACGCCCGATGTGCAGGCCGTGATCAACGGGCCGGACGGAGTCGTTCACTCGATCAAGCAAAACAAGATCATCATCGATCATTCGACGATCTCAGCCGTCGCCACCAAACAGATGGCTGAGGCGTTGAGCAAGCAGGGAGCATATCTGCTCGATGCGCCGGTCAGCGGCGGCGACGTGGGCGCCAAAAACGCCACACTGTCGATCATGGTCGGCGGCGAGCCGCATGCTTTCGAGCGCGCAGAGCCGCTGTTTCGAGCGATGGGCAAAACCATCACCTACTGCGGCCCCAGCGGCAGCGGACAATTGACCAAGGCGGTCAACCAGATTCTCGTCGGCGGAACGTTGCTGGCGGTTGCCGAAGCGATCATCTTTGCAACCAAGAGCGGGCTCAACCCAAACAAGACAATCCAGGCTGTCGGCGGCGGCGCAGCCTCTTCGTGGCAATTGCTAAACCTCGGCCCAAAGATGATCAGCGGCGATTTTCGCCCGGGCTTTATGATCGATCTGATTCAAAAAGACCTGCGGATCGTCATGGAATCAGCCGAGCAGTCAGGCACATCCCTGCCTGGTTCATCATTGGTGCATCAACTTTTCACCGCAGCCCAGGCCGCCGGACATGGCCGCGAAGGCACGCAGGCGATTTTCACGGTTTTGGAAAAACTTGCATCCCTGCATTGATTCGCTGGCGTTGCAATTTTTGATCCAGCGAAGATTGAAATCCTGCAAATCATAATGGAATTGGCGAAACCCTACTTTTTCTTGGGAGCAAAGGCCAGGACATTAACCGGTGTAGTCCCCCGGCCCTGTCCATCTCCATATTGGATGGCCATGTTCACCAGTTGCTTGGCCTGGTCGGTGGCATCAAGCAGGCTCATGCGGTTGGCCAACCCCGCCGTGATGGCGGCGCTGAATGCACTTCCGCTGCCGTGGGTCTTTTCCTTGGGCTGAAGCTTGCCGGCCAGCTCGTACATTTCCACTCCATCGAAAAATACATCGATGACTTGCTCGGCGGAGACAATGCCCGTCACGACGACGGCTCGCGCACCCATTCCGGCAATGCGCTTGGCGGCGTCCTTGGCGGCGGCGACGGTTGAAAGAGACGACTCCGCCACGCCGGCAAGAGCCGCCGCATCGGTCAATCCCGCCGTCACCACCGTCGCCAGTGGAAATAGTCGCTTGATGATTCCATTGCGGGCATCCGATGATTCTGTCGCCCGCGCGCCGCTTGAATTCAGCACGGCATCGCAAACATATGGGGCGAGGTTGTTCAATTTGATTGCCGCTTCGACGGCTTCGATGATGCCGATATTGCTGAGCATGCCCGTCTTGGTTGCATCCACCTGGATATCGCTGGCGGTGGTGTCGATTTGCTTTCGAACAATATCGGGCGCGAGTTCAACCAGTTCCTTGATGCCAAGCGTATTTTGCGCGGTGACGACCGTGATCGCGCTCATGCCGAACACACCGAGCACGGAAAACGTTTTGAGGTCTGCTTGAATTCCCGCGCCGCCGCTGGAATCGGAACCGCCGATGGTGAGTGCTGTTTTCATAGGCGTAGGGAATTTAGCGTGACGCCGTCCGATGGGCAAACTATGGAGGCTTGCAGTATCATGCCCAGGCATGAAAGACCCGCGTTATACCGATCTGGCCAAGGTTTTGGTTCATCATTCCACTCAAGTGACGCCCGGCGACAGGGTGCTGGTTGAAGCGTTTGACGCGCCCAGCGAATTTGTCGTTGAACTGGTCAAAACGATCGCCAAGGCCGGCGGTCTGCCGCTGGTGAGCACCTATCAGCAGCCGGTGATGAGGGCTTTGATTAACAGCTCATCCGCCGATCAGATGAAACTCATCGGCCAGGTTGAGCGTACCCGGATGGAAGCCGTGCAATGCTATATCGGCGTGCGCGGCAGCAACAACATTTCTGAAATGTCGGATGTGCCGCGCGACAAAATGGAACTATACGAAAAGCACTGGTGGGCCTATGTGCACCAGGAAATTCGGGTGCCAAAGACGCGATGGGTTGTATTGCGATGGCCGCTTCCTTCAATGGCTCAAGCGGCGGGGATGAGCACCGAAGCCTTCGAGGATTTTTACTTCCGCGTTTGCGCTGGTGTTGATTATGGCCGCATGAAACACGCCATGACCCCCCTGATCGACCTGATGAGCAAAACCGACCAGGTCCACATCATCGGCCCGGGAACTGATTTGCGGTTCAGCATCAAGGGCATCGGAGCGGTCGGCTGCTGGGGAGATCGCAATATCCCCGATGGCGAGTGTTTCTCGTGCCCGGTCAAGGACTCGGTCAACGGCGTGATGCAATACAACTGCGAGACGCTCTATCGCGGCACGATCTTCAGCGGCGTGCGACTGGAATTCAAAAACGGCAAAGTAACCGGCGCGAGCGCGGCTTCGGCTGCGATGACACGGAAATTGAATGAAATTCTCGATAGCGACGAAGGCGCCCGATACATCGGCGAATGGAGCCTGGCATTCAATCCGCACATCCTGCAGCCAATGAAGGATATTCTGTTCGACGAAAAGATCGCCGGCAGTTTCCATCTCACGCCCGGCCAAGCCTATGAGGAAGCCGACAACGGCAACCGCAGCCAGGTGCACTGGGACATGGTCTGCATCCAACGCCCCGACTACGGCGGCGGCGAAATCAAGTTTGATGGGAAGACCATTCGCAAGGACGGAATTTTCACATTGCCCGAATTGGCAGGATTGAACCCGGATCAATTGGGGGCGTAAATCTGCCACCATGCCTTCCGTTGTGAATAAACTATCGTGCGAAGGACCGAGCCTGTGTTCGGGGGAGCAGAGCCTTTATAATCACCGCATGGATCGTCGTCCAATCCATCAGCTTTCGCCGTCGCTGGTCAACCGCATCGCAGCGGGCGAGGTGATCGAACGACCGGCATCGGTCGTCAAGGAACTGGTCGAAAATTCGATTGACGCCGGTGCGACTCATATCACCGTCGAAATCGAGGATGGCGGGCTGGAACTGATTCGGATTATCGACGATGGCAACGGCATCCCGCCGCAGGAATTGCCGTTGGCGTTTGCATCCCATGCGACCAGCAAGATTCTGACGGACGAAGACCTCTTTGAAATCGCCACCATGGGGTTTCGCGGCGAAGCGCTGGCGAGCATCGGGTCGGTTTCTCATTCGCGCATTCTCAGCCGCGTCGCGGGGGCCAGCGATCATTTTGCATACGAAATCATCAACCGAGGCGGAACCATTTCCGATCCCCAGGCCGCCGCCGGCAATGCCGGCACGACCGTTGAAGTGCGGAATTTGTTTTTCAACGTTCCCGCCCGGCGAAAGTTTTTGAAAAGTCCGGCGACCGAGTTCGGACACATCAGTGAAACACTGCTCCGCTGCGCCCTTCCGCAACCGAAGATCACATTCAAACTGCTTCACAATAATCGGGTGGTTCTTGATCTTCCTGCAACTGAACAGGATCAGCGGTTGCTCGCAGCCTGGCCCGAGGAATTTCACGAACAGCGGCTTCGTCTTGAATGGCGCGATGCGGAGATTTATTTGCGCGGAATTGTCGGTTTGCCCGAACTGGCCCGGCCCACACAAAAGTATCAGCATTTTTACCTCAATGGCCGTCCCGTGAGGGATAAGTTTGTGCAGCATGCGCTGCGCGAGTCTTATCGCGGCCTGACCGAACCGGGCCGATATCCAGCGGCCGTGCTGCTGCTCGACATGCCCGCCAAGGATGTGGACGTCAACGTCCACCCCACCAAGGCCGAGGTTCGATTTCGCGACAGCGGGCGCATTCACGGCATCGTGATGGTGGCGGTTCGCGAGATTCTGCTGGGCAGCGAACTGTCGCCTCGCGCTGTGCCGCGCGATCCGGCCAGCGATCAATTGCAGAGGGACATGCAATCGCGTCTGGCGGAGTTCTTCAAATCCGGACCGGTCAACCCTGCCGCTTGGGCGCCGTCTGGTTCTGTCTCTGCATCGCCTGAGGCACGGAGTGCATTCGACAATCGGAAACAATTCGACATCCCGGCACGCCCTCAGCCTGGTCCTCTCCCGCAGGGAGAGGGGATCGCGCTTCCGGTCGCGCCTCGTGCAGGCTCCGCGATTCAATTGCATAACAGTTATCTCGTCGCCGAGACGGACGATGGGCTGGTCATCATCGACCAGCACGCGCTGCATGAGCGAATCATGTTCGAGGAATTGAAGGCTCGTTTGACGCGCGGGCCCCTGGAGTCGCAGCGACTGCTGATCCCGCAGACGTTCGCCGCATCAGCCAGGCAGATTGCCCTGCTGGACCAGATTCAGCCGCTGCTCAATCGGCTGGGAATCGAAGCCTCCTCGTTTGGCCCTGACAGCATCGGCGTGCAGGCGTTTCCGACATTTCTCGAAAAGCTCGACCCCGCCGAGTTCATGCGCGAACTGCTCGAACGCGGCGAACAGGAACTGCTCGACCTCCACGAGGAAGAACTGCTTCACGAAGTGCTTGACATGATGGCGTGCAAGGCGGCCGTCAAGGCCGGCGACCCGCTGACCAGCGGAGAGATCGAAGCGCTGCTCGCGCGGCGCGATCTGGTCGAGCGATCCAGCAACTGCCCTCACGGAAGACCGACAACACTGCGTCTTTCCCTGCACGATCTGGAAAAGCAGTTCAAGCGAACCGGCTTTTGAAGAATAAGGCGAGGTTGTGATGTGGTGATATGGCGAATCAGGAACATTGCCAAATTACTCCATCACCACTTCGCCGGATTTTTTTAGTGCCCGTGCACCGGTTCGCCGAGCAATCGCTGAACTTCGCGCAGCTTTTCCTGAAGCATTTCGGGCGTTTTGGCTTCGAGGTTCAGGCGCAACATCGGCTCGGTGTTGCTCTTGCGGACATTGAACCACCAATCGCCGAAATCGATCGTGATGCCGTCCAGGTAATCGATCTGAGCTTTCTTATATTGTTCGGCCAGTTCGCGGATTTTGGAATCCTTGTCCTCGACCATGAAATTGATTTCGCCGGACTGGCTATAGCGCTTGAGCGGATCGATGATCGCGCTCAGCGGTTTGTCCTGGGCCGAGAGAACCGACAGAAGTCTTGCAAACGCGATCGCGCCCGAGTCGGCGAAGAAATTGTCGCGGAAATAGAAATGCCCCGACAATTCGCCGCCGAATACCGCCTTGGTTTCAGCCAGTGTCTTCTTGATGAACGCATGGCCAACGCGGTCGCGCTTGGGCACACCGCCTGCTGCCTTGATTTCATCGAGCACGACGTGACTGGAACGCAGATCGTAAACGATCGTCGATCCCTTGTTTTCGGGCATTTCCAGGAAATTTCGGGCCAGCAGCGCCGTGATCAGATCGCAACCAATCGACTGCCCTTTCTCATCGACAAACATGCATCGATCGGCGTCGCCGTCAAAGCAGGCGCCCAGATCGGGCTTCACTTCGTGAATCTTGTCCTTGAGCATCTGCAGATTGGCATCGACGAGCGGATTGGGTTCGTGAACAAAGCTGCCGGTGATTTCGAAGAGAATTGGAATGATCTCCAGGTTTTTCACCTGACCGAAAACCGTCGGCACCATTTTGCCCGCCATGCCGTTGCTGCCGTCGATGGCCACGCGGAGCTTGCGCTTCAGATTGAGGAAACTCAGCACATGCTTGCGATACGGGTCCCACAAATCCTGTTCTTCATATTTGCCATTTAAGCCGGTCTGCCCCACGCGCAGAGTCGAGGCAATTCGCTTGATATCGTCCAATCCGGTTGCAGCGCCAATCGGCTTGGCCTTGGGCCCGCTGATCTTAAAGCCATTGTACTGAATCGGATTGTGTGAAGCCGTCGTCATGATCCCGCCAACCGCTTCGAGCTGATTGATCGCGAAATACATGAACGAGGTATCGATCATGCCGACATCAATCACGTTACAACCGACCGACCGAATGCCATCTGACAATGCCCGCGCCAAGTCCGGCGAGCTGGGCCGCATGTCGCGCCCGACGACCAGCGTATTCTCATTGGCCACCTGCTGATCCTTGGGAATCGACTGGCGATTGCGCTTGAGATATTGCGCAGTCGCATGGCCGACCTTCCACGCCATCTCTTCGTTCAGCGGGTTGGGGTAGGTTGCACGGACATCGTAGGCTTTGAATATTTTTTCAATCATCGTGTCATCCTTGAGCGTTTGGCGGAGTAGATTTAACCGATTCCACCTTCGGGAACAACGGCACTCCTTCGTTGAGCTTTTGACCCGCGGGTAAATCGCTTGCCAGCAGGTCGTTTAGCGTTTTGTTAGTGAGATCAACACCAAGTTGCGCGAGTCCCGCGGCCGCTTTTTCAGGAAGAATCGGCAGCAGTGCCACCAGCGCGCGATAGATCGCCTGTGCGGATAAATGCAGCACCGTATCCAGTCGGGCGGCCTTGCCAGGATCTTTGGCAAGACTAAATGGAGCCGTTGCATCGATATAACCGTTGGCTGCGCGGGCAAATTCAATCGGCAGCATCGCACACTGCTGAAGTTCCAGCTTTTCATAGGCGCTGGTGATACTGATTGCAAAAGATTTCGCGGAGACGGCATCGTCGATCGCATCGTGCTCGCCGATGCCAGGCAAAACGCCGCCTCGATAGCGATTGATCATCTTCAGCGTTCGGTTCAGGCAATTGCCGACGACATTGGCGAGTTCGTTGTAGGATTTATCAAATTCCTCCTGGCTCCATTCCAAATCGCTGCCGAAAGGCGCAGCGCGAAGCAGGTGATAACGCAGTGCGTCAAGACTGTATTTTGTGACCAATTCGCGAATTTCCGGCAAGGTGGTGATGCCGCCGGTCGATTTGCCCGCCTTTTTGCCGCCGCGCACCCACCAGCCGTGGGCAGCGATTGTTTTGGGAAGCGGCAATCCAAGGCTGAGCAGCATCGCCGGCCAATAGACCGCGTGGAACCAGAGAATGTCCTTGCCAATCACATGCACATCGACCGGCCAATATTTGTCGAATTTGCTTCTATCGTCCGAACCGTAGCCCAGGGCTGTGATGTAGTTCGTCAGCGCATCGATCCAGACATACACCACATGCTGCGGATCATGAGGCATGGGGATGCCCCACTTCAACGTCGCCCGGCTGACGGATAAATCTTCAACACCCACTTTAAGCTTGCTGATCACTTCATTCCGCCGACTGACCGGCACGATGAAATCCGGATGGGCTTCGATATGCGCCAAAATCGCGGGCACATACTTTTGAAGCCGAAAGAAATAGGTTGATTCGGTATATCGTGTCAGCGGTTTGCCGCTGATCGCGGATTTGAATTCGTTGTTCTTGGCTTCGGTTTCGGTGACGAATTGTTCCTGGCCTTCGTCATACCAGCCCTGGTAGCTGCCAAGATAAATATCTCCCTTGGCGACCAGTTCCTGAACGATTCTTTGTACGGCTGACTTATGACGATCCTCGGTTGTGCGGATGAAGTCGTCGGTGCTGATCTTCAGTTCGACCCAGACCGATCGGAATATATCCGCATATCGGGTCGCCAGTTCGATCGGCTGGACCCCCGCTTCAGCCGCGGCCTTGACCATCTTCGTACCGTGCTCATCCGTGCCGGTCAGGAAATAGGTGTCCTGCCCCTGCAATCGGTGATATCGCGCCAGCACGTCGCAAATGGTGGTTGTGTAAACGCTGCCCAGATGCGGCTCGCCGTTGGGGTAGTAAATCGGGGTGGTGATGTAAAAGTGACGATTGCTCATGCGTTCCAGGTTTAAGAAAAGACCATCGCCCGGCTTGAGCGATGGTTCGCGAGCGCAATTATCGGCAGGGCCATGAGATGAATCAAGCTTGCATCTCTCCGAAACGCAAAGACAGCCGTTTCGTGATCGGCGATTTCTCACTTCTTCGATTCATTCTCGGCCAAACCGACCCCAAGCGCCTCGAGCCCGGGCCGGCGTGCGTAAAGTCGTTCCAATTCCTTCTGCGCATCGGTCAGTTCGTGACACGCATCGAGCATTTTTCCCGGTCAGCCTTAATTGGGGGGATCAGCCGCGCGTTTTGGAACGTGAGGTTCACCGTTGCGCGATACGAGTCGCCGCTCACGACGCCATACGTGACAGCAAGCGAGGGAAGCCCACTCGTAGAAAAGTGACGTGGCCAAAACACGCATAAGCCGCGTCCGACAAACTGCAGGACTACTTCGATGGTCGTCGATACTGCGTCGCATAACGGACCAACGTTGAATGGCCGGCCCCGCGCCGACCGAATTCTATTATACCAGAACGCCTGACGCGAGGCCGGTCCATTGCAATTTTGGGTTATCCAGGCCGCGCGACCGCACTCTGGACAACGATCCGGTGAGGCACGCAGATCATAACCGCATGACGGGCAGCACCCTTGGGAGATTCGCCGACGACCAGTCGCTCCGATTACCCATCGCAGACCAACCCAACCCGGTAGCAACGCCAAGACTACCAACGGCCACAGCAGAGAAACATGGAACGCCGTGTGATATCCGTAAGTGCCGGAGATGGACGTCGAAAGGTCAGCTCCGAGGCCGATGTCGTTCCAACGTCCATATCCGATTCCGGCGATTCGCCATGACCGACCTCCGCCATCGAGCCCGCATGCGCCTGCTGGGGCAAGTCGTGAACGTTGGAGTCCGTGATGAACTGTGCATAGCCGTACGACGTTAGCAGCCGATAGCGCGTCCCCGTCACACTATCGCCCAGCCGATCTCCGGCCATGGCTGCCATCGCTGACGTACGAAAAGGACGAGTACTGCGACGCACAGCAGCAGCGACGAGCCGGCGACGATTTTCGCGGATCTGCGCGTCATTGGGCGACAGTCTTCCGTTGCATAAAGTAAAGCCGTTGAGCGGCGGCGCAGGCGCGACGCTCGACCGCAAGTGAAGTATATCTCGACTCATCGAGATCGGCTCCAAAGAACCCATGCAAGCCGAGTGCTCCTCTCAAGGCTCGGTGTGGTTCGTGGTCACCAGTAAACTGGCGTCACATTTAGCCCCGGGCATGCCCGGGGCTATGTAACCCAGGTGTCGCGAAATATCACATGCCTGGGTGAAATGCAGAACGAACCCATCTTGATCCTTCTGACTTCCAAGTCTTGACAGGGCCAAGGGGTTAAACTGGAAGTCAGAACGCAGTTTTGTGACTTGACCGTAATGACGGTTACAATTGAATCCACGAGAAATCGGGATGGCTGCAATTCAATTTATGAACAGCGAACTTCAACAACTCGTCGAGCAAACCATCGAACTGACCGGAGCGGCCCGTCCGACGATGCTCGGGGCGGATGCGCCGACGCTGGCGCAGGACGATGGGCCAATCTACCTGGTTGGTTTGATTGGCGGCAAGGATGTGGGCAAAAGCAGCCTGGTCAATGCAATCGTCGGGCAGACGATCACTCCGGCCACCTCGTTTGGGCCGGGCACGGAAACGGTTATTGCTTACGCGCACGAGTCGGCTGTTGAGAAATTGGAGGAGTTACTCACCGCGCAACTGCCCGGACGATTCAGTATCGTGTCGCACAAGGTCTTAGAATTGCGACAACAGGTGCTTTTGGATTTGCCGGACATCGACAGCAAGTATGACGATCACGTGCAGATCACTCGCGGGATGCTCAGGCACATTCTGTATCCGCTTTGGATTCAGAGCGTCGAAAAATATGCGGATTTGCGTCCGCAGGAACTTCTGGCGGCGGTCGCGCAGGGCAATGACCCGGCTAATTTTCTGTTCTGCCTGAACAAGGCCGACCAGATTCAACCTGACCAGGCGGAAGCGCTGCGGCAGGATTTTGGGCGACGCCTGGCGCGGGTGACCGGTTTGAAGACCGATCCTCGCGTACATTTACTTAGCGCAGCCCGCCCACAGGAATTTGACCTGCCGGCGCTGCGGCAAATGTTGTGTCGCCAGAAGCCGCAGACTGTTGTTCAGCAATCGCGCTCGCTGGCGATTGCCCGGCAGGAGCGTTCGCTGCTCGACTGGATCGGCAGGCAGCGGCTGGAGCAACGCGCTGAGCAACTGTCGCACTTGCAACGAGATGCGCAGGAAATCGCAGCGGCAAGGCTGGCCCCGCTGCTGCTCGATCAGGCAATCCCGCGATTGCTGGAAGACCCAGGCCAGCGAATGAGCCTGTTTGCGCCGGCGACGAGGTTGCGATTATCGCGCTGGCCGATCGTCAATGCGATCGATGCGCTGCTTTCGCCGGTGCTCCTGTTGATTCAGAAGAACCTGTCAGCTACCGGGCGCGGCTCGTGTGATCCGGATGTCTACCTTGACAAGCCCGGCGCGATGGCGAGCGCGGTGCAATCGACGTTTGCACAGATTCAGCAGTTGCACCCGCAGGCCGGTGCGCTCTTTGACAATCGAAGATTGTGGGAAGACCTGCCCGCCGAGTCGGCGGCGGCGGATTTACGGCGACGGCTTGCGTCCGCCATTGACCGACAGCGCGATGCGATTGTCGAACAGGGCTCGGGTCGCTGGCACCTCATTTTCGCGCCATTGCGATGGCTGCTGACCATTGGCGCGGTTCTTTGGTTTCCACTGGTTCAGCCCCTGCTCGCCGCCGGTCTGACCGAAACCGGTTGGGCGCCGCCGACGCGATGGGTGCTGACGCTGGTCAATCTGCTTGGCGTGGCGCATCTGCTGGCTTGCTCGACGTTTCTAATCATCTGGTTTGTCGGGCTGTGGATGGTCCTGCGATTCGGTGCGTACCGTCGCGTCAATCGAATCATCGAGCAATGGAAACAAGATGGCTCGGACAACGAAAGGAGTTTGTCCGGGCAATCGATGCAATGGATTGAGCAATTGCTTGAGCCAATCGATCAACAGAAGAAACGGATAGACCAGTTGATTGAGAGCGTGGAAAAACTTAATGCGACATCGCCCGTTGCAAGGCCGCTCGCGCCGGCGCGAATTGCGGGTTGATTTGAAGGGCCTGTTGAAATGATTGAACTGCTTCAGAATTGCGACCGGCAAGCAATTGTGTCACACCGAGGTTGTACCAGGCTTCAAGGTAGTTGGGCCGAATACGGACCGCTTCAAGCAGGTTGGCGGCGGCTTCGGGATATTGCTTGAGTGTCATCAGGCAATGCGCCAGGTCGTAACGGGCGTCGGCATTGTTGGGCATTCCCGCGACAGCGGTGCGATAGAGATCGACGGCTTCGCCCGGTCGGCCGGTGTTTTCAAGAACCTGCGCCAGTTGATACGAGCCTTCGGGATATTTTGGCGAGAATTCAAGTGCCTTGCGGTAGTTTTCAATCGCCAGATCAGTTTTCCCGAGGAATTTGTAAACCTGGCCGATCCCGTAATAGGCAGGCGCAAAGTTGGGGTTGACCTTGAGTGCTTCTCGGAAGTGAAACAAAGCCTGTTCATATTGCCCGCGACGGGCGAGCATCATGCCCACGTTGGTGTGCGTGTCGTGAATATTGGGAGCCAGCAGAAGTGCCTTGTCGAATAGTTTTTCGGCTTCGTCGAATTGACTGGGGTCGTCGCCCGAACGTTCGGCACGTTCGCGAAGAACCAGCGCGAGATTGGTATTGACCATCCATGATTCGGGATTCTTCGCCAGCGTATCTCGCCAGAGGATTTCGGGATCAGCATAGACTGGGGTTCGCAGTGCAGTGAGAATCGCCAGTGGAATGACGACAAGTTGACCGTATCGGCCCGCGTGTTTGCAAAACCCCGCAGCCGCCAGCACGATCAGCGCGATGCTTGCGTGATATTGAAAGTGGTCCGCGACAAAGCTGAAACGCATGGGGTAAACATTCAGGAACCCCAGGACCGGAAAGAGCGTACCTACAAAGATGAGGGCGGCCGCGGCGGGAGCGCGGCCGATATGATTTCTCGCCATGACAAGAATCGCAAGCGTCGCCAGCAACATGGCTGGGAATATCCACTGCCATTTCGGATCGAGTTCCCATCGCGGATAGATAAACGAAAGCGGCCAGGGAACAAGCAGCTTGGCGGCATAAAAGAACGGCACTCGGCCGGCGATCAGGAGTCGTTCGTACCAGAGGAATTTCAACTCGGCAATCCGCTCACTATCGGCCCCGACATGATGCAGTTCGAGGTATGCCGTGATCAAACCCATCGCAATTCCAAGCACGAAAAATGGGATCAGCGGCTGAACGTCCTTCCATTTAACCTTGCCGTTTTTCCACCAGAGAATGACCAGAATCGCAGCCGGCAAACTCGCGGTGACACTTTTGCTGAGCAGCGCAGCGATGAAAAGGATCAGCGAAATCGAATAATTGCGAAGCCACTTCTCATCTCTCGCATTCAAGTAGAACAGGAGGGACAACAGATAAAACAGCCCCGAAAGAACATTCTTGCGTTCGGTGATCCACGCCACCGATTCCACGTGCACCGGATGAAGCGCAAAGATCGCGGCCGCAAGCCAACCGCCGGGGATTTCGAGACTTTTGAGGATTCGCCACAGGATGAGGGCAGAAGCACAATGCACCAATACGTTATCGAGGTGATACCCAAGCGGCGACAGTTCCCACAACTGGTACTCAACCCAGAATGTCGTATGCACCATCGGATACCATTGCGGCAGCGATTGCGGACGAGTCCACATTTCGACCAGGCCATCGAAGGTGCGAAGCGTGTGATTGTTGATGACGTAGTCGGGATCGTCCCAGATGAACTTTCCGCGAATGGCGGGCATGTACACCGCGATGGTCGCCAGAACGATGAAGGCGGCTCCCATGACAATTCGCCAATCGATGCCTTGACCCGACTCGCGATTGGTTCGCTTTTTGGAGGATTTGGTTTTGGTTCGTCCCACGCGTTATCTGAGTCGCAGTATAAGGAACATTCGACCGGAATATCACAATCAACCAGGTCACCTCTGAATCGTCGGCCACAGCGCGACGGTGCAGACTTTATGTCCGATTCGGTCGAGAATCGGGATGCTTCGCACTTTTCTGAAACCTGCCAGCACTTCCTTCTGAGCCAGGACTGTTTCAAACAGCTCCAGATCTTTTTCAAGGATGGATTGCGACTCGTTGAAAACGATGAGGAGCAAGCCAGCATCCCTGATCAGCGGTTCGGCTTCCATCTTGGAAAGATCGCTGACGATTCGCGTTCGCCACTGCGGCCCATATCCCGTGTGAGCAATGCCGCCTTCACGAAATTGGTAAGCGACTTTCATTTCCAGCCACAGCGCCCCGTCGGGGCCGACCGAATTTGGCGAATCGAACAGCGTCGGCGGCGAACGATCCAGCCGAAGCGGTTTGCCAAGCGGAGTCAGCACCAGGTCGCATCGCTGGCGATGAGTCAGCTTCTTCCCAACACTCGAAGGATAGTGCACCTCCCTTGCCACCGAGTAGTGCCCAGCAAGTCCATCCGCCAGCAGGGAATGGATCGCCAGTTCGTCCTTGGCATCCAGCCCATAGACGGCCTGCTCCAGGCGCAGGTTGGATTCGGCGTGCTCGATCACGCCGGCAATATATTCTACAACAGTGGACAAATTCCACATGGCCAAAACATCAGACGCCAAAACCGCGCAACACGGCAAACGCCACCCCATATCCTAGTGCGATTCCCCCCAGCACGTCGCTTGGCCAATGAGCATCGAGCACATATCGAAGTCCAGCCGTCGCCAGTGCCAATGTCCAAAAAGATTCCGATGCCTGGGGATAAACATGGATCAGCGCCACGGTCAGCGCCACAGCACAAGCGCTATGACTGGATGGGAAGCTCTCACGGGAGTTGTCGTGTCGCCAGGTCGGACCGAGAAACTTGCCGGCCTGCTCGCGATTCGGTCGAGCGCGTCCAACAATGCGTTTTACCGCAAAGGCGGATATCGAGGAAGCGCACACAGCGACGATCAAAGGGAATATGTATTGTCGATGGGCGGGGTCGAATTGCCAGATCAACATCGCCGCCACGCCCGTGCAGACCGCCTGCCCGTATTGGGCGAGATATTGGGTTTCTCGTTTGATGTCCCCTTTGAAAGTAAGGCGTAAAGTGGTCGGCACGCCCAGCCGCTCAAGAATCAGCAGAACCACGCAAGCGATAATAAGACCGATAAAGAGGCCGAGATTCATTTGGTCGGCTCTAGGATGCAGGTCGGCGCTCGATTGGTCAAGCGGTGCATTGGCGTGCAACAGCGAAGGCGTTAATCTGCGTGCATTCATGTTCAAACGCCCTGGGCTAGTCATTGCCTCAATCATCGCCGCCTCCGTGGTCGTATACCTGATCGGCAACGGCTCGGTCAGCCTGTGGGATCGCGATGAGCCTCGTTACGCCCAGACGTCGCGTCAGATGCTTCAAAGCGGCGACTGGGTGGTGCCGCGTCTGCTCGATGAAGTTCGAACCGCCAAACCCGTTTTGATTTATTGGTGCCAAGCCTCGGCCATGAGCATCTTCGGCGACACGGACTTTGCCGCGCGCCTGCCCAGTGTCATCGGCATGGGCTTGACGCTCGTGGTGCTCGGCATCTTTCTTTATCGCGCGGTCGATCCCGACCGTGCCGTGTTGACCGTGCCGATCATGGCGACCGCGGGTTTGAGCATTGCAGCCGCCAAGATGTGCCTGACCGATGCGGTTCTCCTGTTCTTCGTCACGATCGCACAATTGTGCTTGTCCTATCTCTATTGCAATAAGAGTATTTCCAATAAATTTACGTGGCTTACCGCCATTCTCATGTGGACGGCCATTGGCTTTGCCGGGCTCACCAAGGGTCCAGTCGTTCTTGGCGTGCAGGCGATGACGATGCTTGTCCTGCTGATCCTCGACTGGAAAACTGTCCGTTTTCGTTGGTGGATATCCACAAAGCCGCTGCTTGGGATTATCATTATCGCCATCATCTGCGCGCCGTGGTTGATTTTGGTGCACCAGCGCGAGCCGGATTTTCTGGCGACCATCATCGGCCACGACGTCGTGACCCGGATGACCACCGGCCTGGAAGGTCATAAGGGTCCACCGGGGTATTATCTGCTGACGATCTGGGGCACTTATTTCCCCTGGAGCCTGTTTCTCCCCATTGCCATGATTCATGCGTGGCGAAATCGGCAGGATGCTCGCGTTCGATTCGCCTTGGCAGCCGTGATCGGGCCCTGGGTCATGTTCGAAATTGTGCAGACCAAGTTGCCTCATTACCTGCTTCCCGTTTTTCCAGCGTTGGCGTTTTTGACGGCTGACCTGTTCGTCAGCAAGAAAACGCCAGCCAAACTTTCGATCGGAATTGGGCTCGCCATGCTCATCGTCGTCGCCATCACCTATGGACTTGTTTTGCCTCGCATTTCTGATCTGAGAATCTCTCCTCGTATTGCCCAAGTGCTGATCGATCACCAGGCCATCCATCCCGGCGATGCGATCATGATCGATTACAAGGAAACGAGCCTTGCTTTTTATCAAGGCGGGACGATCAGACCCCAGCGCGAGAACAAATTCCTCGAGACCACTTCCCCCGACCTTTGGCCGGCCTGGATTGTTCTGACCGGCGATATCTGGAGCACCACGCCCGCCGAGATCAAGGACCGGCTCGACGTCATCGCCACCGTCCATGGCCTGAATTACGCCGACTCCATGAGGACCATCGATGTACTCGTCCTCCACAAACGGTAAAGTTGAATGGTTCGAAATACCCATTTTTTTCCAGCAATCTAAAATCCAAAATCGAAAATCGAAAATTATCTTCTCCCGGTTATAATCCGCCCACCAATGTCCGACCCCCAGCGAATTCTTGTCGTGCAGCCCAACTGGATCGGCGATGCCGTCATGGCAACCCCAACCCTGCGGGCGCTGCGGGAACATTTTCCCAAGGCTCAGATCAGTTACCTCCTGCGGCGGTACGTCAAGCCGATTTACACCGGCATGCCTTGGGCTGACAAACTCATCACCTATCGCACCGGCAAAACCAAGGCCAAGGCGGGCAAGGGACAGTTTTTTGACCTCGCCGGGCGCTTGCGCGCCGGAAAGTTTGACCTGGCGGTTCTTCTGCCCAACTCCTTCAAGAG
>DASZXJ010000007.1:0-11111 GCA_035545895.1 Tepidisphaeraceae bacterium
TAAGATTTTGGTTGAATGGAATGGGGCGGTTTCATATCAGCAACCAGAGATCATTCGTCGCGGCCCCGAACCAGGAAAAGATTTTACGCCATCTCCAGACCACCATCGTTTTTGACGCAATTCTCAAATTAGGACACTACCTCACATGGTTACAGTCCGGATTAACCGTTGCCTGGCCATGCCCGCCATGTATAAATCGTTGCGACTGCGCTCGGTCTGTAACCCGAAGTTGTTGAGCATCGTCGCCCGACGCGGTACAACTCTGGTGTAAAATGCCTGGGATTTCCGTGACTAGAAAGGTGACTAATCCGCAACCGGCGGACGACTGATAAAAGCCGCGTTTTTGACTGCGCCCCCGTGGCGGAAAGGCAGACGCTACGGACTTAAAATCCGTTGACCGCAAGGTCGTGCGGGTTCGATTCCCGCCGGGGGCAGTTTTCGCTCATTTCTTTTTTTCCTGTAATTCTCCAAACCGCCGAACCTGCTATTCATAGGGGACGTAAATAAGAAAGACCCCTAGCCGGCCGACTTGGTTTGAGCATGGGGCGATGTGATGAGTTGTTGGCATCACACTGGTGCGCCCTGCAGCACTCTTCGCGGTATGTGCGTTTAGGATGAACCCGCCCGTTCGCAGGAAACCAGTTTTCTTCATTGTGGCCGCACTCATCTGAATTACTTGCACCGGAAGTACGTCCTCACCCAGCCTCGGTGCAGAGCTGATCTTTTATGGGGGAGAGAGAATTGTCGTAACCGGCGTCCAGTCAGCGCCGGCAAACGGAGGTTGTCATGACGTTTCGTCGTCCAACTCGAGGGTTTACGCTTGTCGAATTATTGGTTGTAATTGCAATTATTGCAGTTTTGATTTCCATCTTAATGCCATCCCTTGGCCGGGCAAGGCTTGCCGCCGGCAAGGTCGCCTGTGCGAGCAATTTAAGACAGCTTGCTCTGGCAACAAATAATTATGCCAACGAACACAAGGGCTATATGCCCACGTATCCAGGCTATCCGAATGCCTATGGCGTCTCGTCAGCCTGGAACGTGAACAACATGAAGGTGTTGTTTGACGGCAAATATCTCGCTGGCGACAACATTCGATATTGCCCCACCACACCCCCCGCTTCCTTGTTTGGTGGTCGGGCGAACTATGAATTTCAACCGCACCCCGCCAACATCGGCACGGCCACCGGATTCTCGGATTCCAGTTCAACCTGGCGATGGAATAAGTTCTCCGAAATTCCCCGCGACCGTTGCCTGGCGCTGGACGTGGTTCACGATCAGGCAAGCGTGGCGCACATTGATAACAAAGGCAACGCCTCCTGGAACCTGGTCTTCACAGACGGTCACGTTGCCGAGGCAGCGGATCAAAGCGTGTTCAACTCTCTCAAGGGCCGCTGGGGAGACAAGTGGACCCGCTTGAACGATTACGTCCGCGTGCTCGAACTGGTCGCCGACGGCCGTGATCCAAAAATCGGCACCGGCGGAACTTACGTCTGGGGCGGTGATCGATATTATCCGAACGTCTCGGTCCCCAAGCCGTAATAACAAATGACAACCGAGTTGGATGGGCGACCGTGGAGGCGCACATTCAGACTCCGGGCGATGACGACCACCGTCATCGCCCGGTCATTTTTTTGGCCTTAAGCAACGGGATGGTTCTTTTCCGACTTCACAATCAAGACGAATGCCCTGGCGGTCCGATAAGATGAATTATGGACGTTGTCATCGTTGGCGCAGGTGGACACGGGAAGGTCGTTTTGGACATCCTTCGGGCTGCCGACCAGCACCGCATCGTGGGATTCCTGGATGCCGATGCCTCTTTGGCTGACACCTCGATCGCTGGGATCAAAGTTTTAGGGCATGTGAATCTTCTTCCCCGATTACGACATCAAAAGATCAGAGGAGCGATTATCGCCATCGGGGACAACCGCGTCCGCGCCAGCTATGCCCAGTTGGTGCTCGATGCCAAGCTTGAATTGCTCAATGCGATTCACCCCGCGGCGACCATCTCCAAATCAGCAGTTTTAGGACAGAATGTTGTTGTTTCTGCCAATGCGGTGATTTGTGCCGAGGCTAAACTGGCGAATTCGGTGATCGCCAACACCGGTTGCATCATCGAACACGAGTGCGAGATAGGCCCGGCCTGCCATGTTGCCCCGGGGGTTATCCTGGCGGGGCGGGTGCGAGTGGGTACTGGAACGATGATCGGCCTGGGAGCTAAGGTCTTGCCCTGCCTGAGCATCGGTGAATATGCGGTGGTTGGTGCCGGGGCGACGGTCATTCGCGATGTGCCCGCCGGCGCGACGGTTGTCGGAGTTCCGGCGCGGGTTATTCGTGCCGCCGCTGCCTGACGCGCGGGATCGCCCAATTCTTAAGCAGATTCTGTTTGGCCGAATCTGAAGTTGAACATATAATTGTTCGAGTGGTCTTTGTGCGGAGGAATGCATCGTGAACGTTGCTTTTTATCCTGAGGGCGAAACCATCGCACGAATTGAGTCGTTGGAACTGGAAGTGCGCGAGACTCGACGCCGGCTTGAACATGCCCGCTCCGAATCCGACAAGAAAGTCCTCAATAAGCAGTTAGGCGAGTTGAAGGACGAAATCCAATACCTGAGCAATCGCCTGAAGCTTAACAAGTAGTCGCCTCCCGGATGATTTTGCCAATTCTTCTGCTGGGCCTTATCAGCCTGGCGCTGTCGTGGTTACTGACGGGGATCATGATCCGCGTCGCGCCGCGAATTGGATTTGTTGACAGGCCCGGCCATCGCAAGATCCATTCAAACCCCAAACCACTCGGAGGCGGCGTTGCAATCCTGCTCGCCATCACTTTGCCCATGCTCGCCCTGCTGGGCGCCTTTCAATTGAACCTGGTGCCGCTGGATCATCCAAATTGGCAAAACTACGCAGGCGGTGTGAAACAGCAAACCCCGCTGGCGCTTGCGCTGATCGGAACCCTTGTTGCCATTCATATCATGGGATTGATGGACGACCGAAAAGCCTTGGGACCGTTCGTTAAACTGTTCTTTCAACTGGTCATTTCGGCCGCCATCGTCCTGCCCTTTCGGGATGTCCGTGCTTTAACGGCATTCGGATATTGGCCGTCCGTCGTCATCACAATCCTTTGGATTACCGCCATTACCAATGCATTCAACTTTCTGGACAACATGGATGGCCTGAGCGCAGGGGTTGCAGCGGTCTGCACAACCGCGTTTCTTGTCACTACCATTCAAATCGAACAGTGGTTTGTCGCGGGAACCCTGGTACTGTTGCTGGGCGCATTGGTTGGTTTCCTACTTTGGAATTTCCCCCCCGCCCGAATTTTTATGGGAGACAGCGGTTCGCTGGTGATTGGATTTTTGCTGGGCGTCATGACGATCCGCACGACATACCTTCGTACCGGCCAAACGCTGGCGGCAGGATGGTATTCGGTGCTTGTCCCGGTGATCGTTCTGGCGGTTCCATTGTATGATTTGATCGTGGTGAGCATGATTCGCATGGCTCGCGGAAAAAGTCCTTTTGTTGGCGATACCAATCATTTCAGCCACCGGCTGGTCGCGCGAGGCATGTCCCGGCGAACGGCCGTGCTTTGCATCTATCTGGTGACCGCTTCCACCGCCATTGCAGCCATCCTCCTTCCCCATGTTGAATCGACGTTTGGTGCCGTGTTGATCTTTGCTCAAACTATTCTGGTGCTCGGAGTCGTTGCCCTTTTGGAACAACATCCCCTGCCCATGCCTTCGGATGACAATTCAAATGCGCCCCGCACCTGAGCAACCTTCTCGAGCAGCCGGACTGACGCAAACGGCGTTTGTGCTGGCGGCAGCGCTGATCATCGGGCGGGCGACCATCGTGCAGGGCTTGCGCGATCCGGATCTGGTCCGCCCCGATTCGCCAGCCATCGCTCACACCGCCGGCGCGACCACCGGACTGGTGCTCGATCTGCTTACGGCCGTTCCAGCCATACTGATCCTCGCCCGCCGCGCGTTAGATGCCGATTACCGCCTGCGGCTTGGAGCTTCGCACGTTTTATTGATCGTGCTTGCGCTATTGGCAGCCATCAGTCCATTCTGGTCATCGGACAAATTTGCCGCAGCCGTCACCTCCGCTCATTTTCTGTCAGCCGCCGTTCTATTCTGGTCGATGTCGCAACTGGTTCGCTCCTGGACTCGGTTGCGGATTGTCGCCGGCATCTGCTTCGGATTGCTGCTCGTCTATACCGCTCAGGGAATCATTTACCGCACGGTCGATCTGCCGGACAACGTGCGCTATTGGGAAGCCAACCGCGACGCCGAACTCGCGCTGCGCGGCTGGGAACCCGGCTCGTTTCAGGCAACTCAATTCGAAAGGCGAATTCGCGCCGGGGAAACCGTCGGGTTCTTTACCTCTCCCAATACACTTGGCGCGATGATCGTTTTGCTCGCCACGATTTCGGCAGGCGCGGCGATCCAGCGAATTCGCGACCGCGACGAACCCGGCTGGGCGGCTGCAATCATTGTCGCAATCATCGTTTCCACCTATGTCCTCTATTTCACCGGCTGCCGCACTGCTGCCGTCACTCCGCTCATCGCCGCATCGATCATCGCCCTGGCTCCGCGTGCCGCCCATCACCGCAAAGGCATTTATATCGCATGCATCATCGCAACATTCGTTGGCACGGCGATGTTGATCGGACACGGACTCTTTCATGGGTCGCTCATCGTTCAAAGCCTCACCTACCGCTGGCGGTACTGGGTGGGCGCAAAAAAAATCCTGTCGCAGCATCCTTTCTTCGGCGTCGGCTGGTCGAACTTCGGGAACTATTACCTGGGCGTTCGATTGCCCGCAGCCAGCGAAGAAATCAAAGACCCGCACAACTTCGTCGTTCGCGCAGCAGTCGAACTTGGAATCACCGGCGGCGCGTTGATGCTCGCATGGCTGGCACGATTCTGCTGGGAATCCACCACGCCGGCCACCCCGCAAACCAGGTCTCGATTCATTTCTCCCACCGCGGCCGTACTGAGCATTGGCGTGCTGGGATTGATGATTAACGTAGTCTCGTCGGTCGATTTCCTCATGCAGCCGCTCGACATCGCGTGGGTGTTTCTGGAACTGTTCAAACGGCTGCTGTTCCTTTTCCTGCTGGTGCTGGGACTTGCGGCAATGATCTTCCGATCCTCGACCGAGCCGAGGCTGGATGAACGGCCCTGCCCGTGGCTGCTCATTTCGATGCTCGCCGGTATAGCGGTCTTTCTGGTGCACAACCTGATCGACTTCTCGCTTTTTGAACCCGGAGCAATGTTTGTCTTCATCGCCATTTGCGGCGCGGTGTTGGGCGCGCGAACCGACCGCACCGAACGAGCGATTTTTTCCCGAGCAATCGCCGCAGCCGCTTGCGCCGTCGCGACAATCCTATGGATGGCCGTGGGGATTGGTTTTGTCGCCCCCATCGCGGTGGCTGAACAGCGTGCGGCGCAGGCCGACAACCAAATCCGCAGCGGCCGCGCCGATCAGGCGTCGATTGGTTTGCAGGAGGCGTTCCAGTCGCTGTGGATTCCCAATGCCGATTACGCATATCGCTCGGCAGTTGCCATGCAATATGCGAATCTCCCCGCGGAAAAAGCCGCTGCCATGCTTGATGCCGCCATCGCCGCCGACCCGATGTCACCCGCGTACCATCGTGCCCGCGCCACTTTGGAATTGCGCCAAACCACGCCCAACGAGCAGAGAGTCATCGATGAATTTCAGCAGATGCTTTCAATCGACCCAAATGATGTCAGCGCCCATCTCGATTTTGCCGATGCCCTGGCCCGATTCGGAGACCGACAGCGCGCCGTCGAACAGTACCAGGCAGCGCTGAAATACAACGACCTGCTCGACCCCACCGAAATCAAACGCTTGCCCTCCGACAAATACAAGGCCATCGAAGAAAAGATTCGATCACTTCAATAACGACGCCCCCAATTGGGTTCGTTTCACACTTTCACAAAATCGGAACAGGGCGGAACACCTTCGAGTCCTTTTTAGCCCGGTCGCGAGCGACCGGGCTAAAAAAAGAAATATTCAATATTCCTTCCCCTTGTCTCCCAGTCTCCTTGTCCCCCTTTTCCCTTTATCCAATCTCCCATATCACGCCATCACGGATGCGGGCATGTCGGCGTTGTGCGAGACGCTCTGCACGTCGTCGTTGTCCTCCAGGGCTTCGATCAATCGCAATACCTTCTGGGCGGTTTCGGATTCGACGGGAATGGTGTTGTTGGGGACATTGGTGATTTCCCCAGCCTCGATGGGAATGTTGGCGGCAGAGATGGCGTCGCGAACTTTGAGATAAGCCGTGGGCGAGGTGAGCACTTCATAGACCTCTCCCTCGTTTTTCACATCTTCAGCGCCGGCTTCCAAGGCCAGTTCGATGAGCTTGTCTTCCTCGACGGCGTCGGATTTGATCGTGATAATGCCCTGCTTGGTGAATTGAAACGCGACCGCGCCGTTGGTGGCGAGGTTTCCACCGGCTTTTTCGAAGATGGCGCGCAGATCGGGCGCCGTGCGCGAGCGATTGTTGGTCAGCGCATCGATCATGATCGCCACGCCGCTGGGGGCATAGCCTTCGTAGGTGGCGGCTTCGTAGTTTTCCGCACCGAGTTCGCCGGTCCCTTTTTTGATGGCCTTCTCAATCGTGTCGCGGGGCATGTTGGCGGCTTTGGCTTCGTCGATGGTGTAGCGCAGGTTGAGGTTATCGCGCGGATCGCCGCCGTTCTTGGCGGCAATGATGATCTTGCGCGCGATCTTGCTCCAGATCTTGCCTCGCTTGGCGTCGTTGGCGCCTTTGGCCCGCTTGATTTTGGCCCAGTGACTATGGCCGGCCATATCGTTCAATTTGCGATTTACGATTTGCGATTTGCGAATGGCAGGAACGTCCAATCAATCGCAAATCAAAAATCGAAAATCGAAATTCTCCTGTTAATTCTTTGCCTGTTCACGTGATTGCGGCGCTTCGGCGACGGGCGCGACATCAACCGATTGATTCGCATCCGCCTGGCGAATCTTGGATTGCAAAATCAATCGCAAATCACGAAGGTCTTTTCGTTCCGGCTGGTCGCCCATCTTCTGCAATGAACGTTGCCAGGATTGCCTGGCATCGGCGGCGCGTCCGAGGCGGTACAAATTATCGCCCATATGATCCAGCACAACGGGATCTGCATCTTCCAGCGGCTGAGAGGCCTGCTCAAAGATCGGAGCAGCCTGATCAAAGTGACTTCGCTTATATAAAACCCACCCCAGACTATCCAGATAGGATGTGTTTTCAGGCTCGGCTTTCACCGCCGAGCGGATCATCGATTCTGCCCGGTCCAGGTTTTTTCCCGCATCCGCCCAGGTATAGCCCAGATCATTTCCCGCCTGCGGATGATTGGGATCGAGTTTCAAAACATCCTGCAAAATCTGTTCAGTCATTTGCGGCTGATCGATCTGGTGGTAAAGACCGGCGACAAAATAAAGCTGGTCCGGATCAGTGGCGACAGCAATGCGGGCCGCATCCAGCACGCGCGTGGCATCGTTCAGGCGATTGTCACGACTGTAAAGCAGTACGAGCGATTCAACGACCGGTCGATTGCCCGGGTGACGCGTGCGCTCCGCCTCCAGAAGTTCCATCAATTGCTGAACCTGATTGGCACTTCGCAGCAGCGAGATCAAATTGCCGACGACGGCGGCATCATCCGGGTGATCGTCAAACAGCCGGCGCATCTGTGCCAGTGCATCTTCATCGCGATGCTGGGAGAGCAACCCTTTAACGAGATTGAGCCTTGCCGGCACGCTCGATGGCTCAGCGCCAAGCCAGCTATTGATCAGCGTCCACTCCTGCGACTCGTTTCCGGATTGCTGGTAATACGCCAGCAGCAGTTCATAAGCGGCCGTGTAATGCGGGCGGTCTCCGAGCAGCTTCCACAGCAGCGTCTCAAATCGGCCCAGATCCCCTTGCCGTTGTACGGACAGGGCATGTTCCAGTCGCAAATCGGGCGAGCCAATTGAACGAGGAGACAGGCTGATGGCTTCGTTAAAATCTCGCAGCGCCTGTTCGTTTTGATTGGCGCCCAGTTCCATCAGGCCGGTCAACTCCATGGCCAAGTCATTGCGCCCACGCGACCGCACGGAATTGATCAGCGTCTGAGCCGACTGCTGCCTGGTCTGTGGATTGACATCGGTACGATTTAGATAGATCGTCAAGAGCGTCCGGCAGGCTGGATCAAATACCGGCGTGGCCGAGGCAGACTGCTCTAGCGAGGCGCGCGCAACTGCAGTACGACCGGTCATTGTCGCCAGTTGCCAAATCCAATACTGAAGCGCAGCCTGCTCAGCCGGTGGAACGGCCAGCTTTTGCAGAGCCGCCAATCGAAGCGGCACTTTGCGCGAAGGTCGCGCCAAGTCAGAAAATAAATCCTGAACCTCGCCGGTCGATTCAGGGTGGACAGCGCTGGTGCGAACGATCAGGCGAATGGCTTCGGTTGTTTCATCGCGATCGGCCCAGAGGTGGTAGAGCCGCTGAATCACTTCAATATTCGCGCCGGACACATCCACGCCGCGCGCCAGCATCTCCGCGGCTTGAGGCAGATGGCCCGAACCTGCCAACGTATCCGCCAGGGCGAACAGAATCGCCTTATCGTCCGGATGCTGGCGATAAAGCTCGCGGAGCGCATCCGTAAAATGCTGGGCGCTGCCGGTCTTTTCATGAACATCGCGCAGAAGCGCGATCGATTCCGGGCTGGCGTGAAAAGTTCGCACGACATCGGTCGCAGCCGAGAGCGCTTCATTATTGCGGTGCAGCTTTAATAGCACCTGAATGATCCATGCCTGCGGAGCAAGCTCGCCCGTGGCATGGTCGGCAACGTGCTGATAGGTGCGCAGCGCTTCTTCGTATTCGCCAAGCAATTCCTGAAGATGGCCGATGGCTTCGTAAACCAATTCGGGGCGGGACAGGAGGTAATTGACCTCCGGGCTTGCTCGCGTGCCCGGCGATGGATATTGCAGGCGGTTGAGCAGGTGGAGATAGCATTCCAGCGCCGCCCGGCTGTTGCCTTTTTGTTCGAGCAGCAGGCCAAGACGATAGTCAACGACGGCGGCCAGTGAATCGCCGGCTGCGTAATCCTCGGTTTGCATCGCCAGGCGAAACCGCTCGATCGCCTTGGCGGAATCATTGCGGGTCTGATAGGCGCGGCCGAGTTCGGTCTGGATTTCGAGATTATTCGGCTGAATTTCCGCTGCCCGCTCGAATGCGGAAATCGCCCGGTCGGTCAGTCCGCCCGTGCCGATATACGCCCGGCCCAGCGCGTAATTCAGATCAAAACTGTCGGGATCGATCTGCAACGCCTGTTCGATCAGGTTGATCGCCGAGTATCGCTGATTTTGCGCCATCGCATCGCGCGAGCGGGCATACAGCACCAGCGATTCGATCGGCGCGGGCCCGGTTGTTGGATGGGCCTTGGGCAATGTGGGCCTGGGTTCGATTTGATCAAGCGTGAGGTTGGCCGCGAGATTCGCGGGCCTGGTTGCAGGAGCTGCGGCTGCCTGAGCCCTGGGCCGGACATCGCGACCGCCTGCGGCGCATCCTCCCCCAATCAACAGCCCAGTCAAAACGATGGAGGCAAATCGCAATCTCATGGAATCACTTTATTCAACGGGTAGGTGATAATGCCACTCGCTCCCGCGCGTTTTAATCGCGGCACCAGTTCACGTTCCTGCCGTTCTTCGAGAATCACCTCGACAGCGACCCATTCGCCATCGCTCAGGGCGCTGACGGTCGGGCTCTTTTCCGCGGGCAGAAAACCAACCACCTCAGATAGACGGTCCTTCGGCACGTTCATTTTCAATCCGATTTTAGCCCTGGCTTCGATGGCCCCTTTGAGCAGCATCGCGATATTTTCCATTTTTTCGCGCTTCCAGGGAACATCCCAGGCCGGTTTATTGGCGATAAAGCGGATCGTGCTGTGCAGCAGGGTATCGATGACCCGCAAATTGTTGGCGCGAATGGAACTGCCCGTTTCGGTCAGATCGACGATGCCGTCCAGCAAACGGGCTTTGATTTCGGTCGTTCCCCAGGAAAATTCGACCGTGACATTAACGCCCTGCTTCTGAAAATACTTTTTGACGGTATTCACGATTTCGGTGGCAATCACCTTGCCTTCGAAATCCTTGACATCGCGGATGGGGCTTTCGTCAGGTACGGCCAAGACCCAGCGCGCCGGCTGGCTGGTGGCGCGCGAATAGACGAGTTCGCAAATTTCGACGACATCGTTGTCGTTGCCGTTTTCAACGATCCAGTCGTGCCCGGTCAGGCCGCAATCGACGATGCCATCGACCACATAGCGGCTGATCTCCTGGGCGCGAAAAAGCACCGCCGAAAGCTTGTCATCATCAATCCGGGGGAACACGCTGCGCGAATCAAGCGTCACCTTGTAACCCGCGCGGCCGAACAGGTCGATCGTCGATTGCTGCATGCTTCCACTTGGCAGGCCAAGGCGAAGCGTCGAAGCTGGAAGTTTGTCGGTCATTCGATTTGCGATTTGCCAAATGCAATTTTCATTGCAATGGCCAATCTCCTATTTCTTTTTCTTGCGACGGGAATCCTCAAAAACCGTCGCCCGGGTCGCCAGGAAAAAGCCATACAAATCCTCGGCTTTGACGTGATGCTCGACAAACTTCTGTGCATCCGCAAGGGTGGCTTTTTCGTCGATGACGATCTCTTCTTCGATCAGGTATTCAAGCGTTTCAGCATCAATCGGAAACGCGCTGCCTTCGAACGCCCGAACCATCACATAGGCCTCGACAAACGGGTGAATATCGGGCAATTCGCGCAGGAAACCGCGAACATCTCGCTTGCTGATCGTCTTGAGGCGTTCGAGGCTGAGCGTATGCTCGCGCTCGAAGATGTTGTTGAGCGATTGCGTGATCATCGCCACGCGGCGCTCGATATCGGGGTAGCGGGCGCCAAGCAGCTCCTGAATTTCAAGGTCGGTGGCGACTCGAAGTTCATTGAGATCGCCGAATTCCTTGCCGATGGCGCGCATCGCCTCGTCCGCCTTGGCGTCGGACACGCCGTAGCTCATCGCGGCGCGGACGAGCGCGTCGAGCGGCTCCATGGCCTGCCT
>DASZXJ010000008.1:0-6935 GCA_035545895.1 Tepidisphaeraceae bacterium
TAAGATTTTGGTTGAATGGAATGGGGCGGTTTCATATCAGCAACCAGAGATCATTCGTCGCGGCCCCGAACCAGGAAAAGATTTTACGCCATCTCCAGACCACCATCGTTTTTGACGCAATTCTCAAATTAGGACACTACCCTGACCCAGTACCTGAATTACTGATACGTTGACACCTCGTCCCCGCGCTCGTACCTTCCCACGCCATGCGGCGATGGCATATCCTGATTGCATGTGTTCTTCTGCTCGCCAGTTGCGACAGCACCAGCGTCCATTCGCGAAGCCAGACCGACGCCATGCTCTTTGGTCCGTCGGCCATGCGCATTCATCCGATCTTCACTCAGGTGAAGGACTGGACCGGCGACGATCATGTGGATGGCATCGAAGCGCTGATCGAGTTGCAGGACCAGTTTGGCGATCCGACCAAGGCATCGGGCCGGGTGATTTTTGAATTGTTCAACTATCGCCCGCAAGACCCCGATCCGCGCGGTGATCGAATTACCTTTCCGTGGATCGGCGATCTGAGCACGCTGGAAGCCCAGCGCGACCGCTGGAATCGCACGAGTCGCACGTACGGGTTTCAATTGGCTTCAGATCAAATCCGCGATGACCGTTTTTATGTGCTGACCGCTGAGTTTGAACTGAGCAACGGCGGGCGGTTCTTCGATCGGATCATCCTGGAACCCAAGGAGCCGATCGGTGGCAGCGCCAAGCCAACCAATTCCCCCAGCACCGCCCCGACCACCTTCCCCGGATTCTGATCCGATACCGATTCTGCTTTCCCGAGCGAAGAGCGAACTGTCGGCGGATTTCGATTTCAACCAATCGATCAGCACCAGCCGCGCGCCGGCAACGCTGGATGTGATGGGCGGCATCGCCGAGTACACGGGATCAACCGTCTGCCGAATGACGCTCGACCGGGCAGCGGGCGTTGTGCTGCAGGGACGAAACGACCGGCAGCTACAGGTTTTCTCATTCAATCGATTTGACGACAACCTGCCGTTTACCCTTCGCATGCCGCTGGAGCGACTGGCGGCATGCTCGGTGAATGATCTTCGCCGGGAGTTTTCCGAACCGGGACGCACCTGGGCGGCGAATATCGTGGGTTGTCTGTTCATGTTGCAGCGGGGGAGATTGATCGATCTAAATGATTCATCATTGCATGGCTTGAACATCGCAACATACAGCACGATTCCGACGGGCTGCGGGCTGGGTTCATGCTCGGCGATGCAAGTCGCGGCCATGATGAATTTCATCAACCATTTCAATTTACGCGGTGCGGTCGAACCGTTGAAACTCGCGCACATGTGCCGGGCGGTTGAGAACGACATTCAGGGACAGCCCGGTGGAATAGCTTCGCCGATCACCAGTTTGCTCGGCGAGCAAAACGTACTTGTCCGAGTTCAAACGCAATCGCAGGAACTCTTGCCGCCCGTGAAATTGCCGCAAGGGTTTCAAATCGTCTGCATTGATAGCGGAGTGCCAAGCAATAATCCGGCGGCGTATGACATCGCTCGAATCGCGGCTTCGATGAGTCACGCGATCATCCTCGCGAAGATGCGAGAGATGGGCAGCGCATCCGGGCGAGAGATGATTGGCGATCCGATGAACGGATATCTGGCCAACCTCGATCAGGACGATTACAAGAAATTCTTTCGGCCTTATCTGCCGCAATGGATCATGGGGCAGGAATTTGCCGATCGATTTGGAGAAATAGCCGGCATCGAGCCGCGAATGGAATATCGCATTCAACAGGCGGCCGACCATCACGTGCTGGAAGCCCGGCGCGTGAGGCAGTTTTGCGAGTTCGTCGAGAAAGCCGGATCCATGCCGCTGGAGGATGTCACTCGCCATATCGAAATGGACAAGGCCGGGCACCTGATGTACGCATCACATTTGTCGTTCATGAACGATGCATTGCTTGGATCAGACCCATGCGACCTGCTCGTGCGATTGGTCAAGCAGCGTGAAAAGTCCGGCCTGTACGGCGCCCGCATGACCGCCCGCGGCTCTGGCGGCTCGGTGGCGGTGCTGTGCGGGCAAAATGAACATACCGAGCATGCTCTGACAGAAATTGCTCAGGCATATGAACATCAGGTAGGCAATGGATTACAAATTATAATGAGTACAGACCTGGAAGTGGGTCAGTGAATAAATTAAGGCAAGACGGATTCATCCTTATTAGCAATGTTACCCCTTATAGATGATGTGAATATTTGCATCGTGTCGCGTATGTTAATACGCGCACAAGAATTTTAGAGGCGGATTGTATGGAACCGAATGCGTTTGGCGCAAATGCGCCTGACCAACTGGTACGAACGTCCACCAATAATGTGGAACATTGGGCGTTCGTGCCAAATCCACTGCCGCCCAATCTTACGCTAACAACGTCCATGTGGACATGTATATCCGAAGCCGATCGTGCGCTTGGCGAACTGGCGGGGCTTGGTCGTAACACCGATAAGCCGTAATTGCTGATTCAGCCATATATTCGCAGGGAAGCCGAATTATCATCGCGGATTGAGGGGACACGGGCTGATTTGAAGGACATTTACGCATTTGAGGCTGGCCAACCGATGGACGAAAGTTCGGCGTCTTCTGCATCAGATGTACGCGAAGTTCACAATTATGTTGTTGCGACTGAATATGGTTTGGAACAAATCAAGCATCGCCCCATTACATTGAGCCTCCTTCGCGAGCTTCACGAGCGATTGCTTCATCAAGTGCACGGAGAGCGTGATCGTCCAGGTGAATTTCGCGATGTCCAGAATTGGGTGGGCGCGAGCAATGACATTGCCGCTGCGCGTTATGTGCCGCCTCCCGTTATGCAGATGCAAGATGCCCTCGGATCCCTGGAAAAGTATTTCAATAGCAAGGCGGGCGACGCTTTGCCTCCCGTCGTTCGACTGGCGATGATTCATTATCAATTCGAAGCAATTCATCCGTTCCGCGACGGCAGTGGCCGAATCGGACGTCTATTGGTCATCTTGCTATTGGTTCATTGGAATATTCTTCCGTCGCATTTGCTGTACTTGAGTGCCTACCTCGAACGGTCACGCAAACAATATTACGATTCCTTATTATCAGTCAGCACGAACGGCGAGTGGGAGGCTTGGATTATTTTCTTCGCGCAAGGGATATTTGAACAAGCACGCGATGCGAGCAAGCGGGCCAAGCATTTGGAAGATTTGAGAAGAACCTGGCGATCGAGGTTGGTAGACCTTCACGCGTCACCGCCTGCTCACCAACTTTGTGACTGGCTATTTGAAAGACCTCTGTTGACCATTCCGCAGGCAGCAGCGCATCTTAAAGTGGCTTATAATACCGCCCGAACTGCTATCGAGTACCTTGTCAGTGCAAAAGTGTTAGAGCCTCTTGGCGGAAAATCAGTCAAATACATATGTCTGTTGGGACGTTCCGCATTTATTCGGAGGAAAAGCGAGTTAAAGGGCTTCGATTTCAATATTATAAGAAAATTGAAATCGCTTGCCGGTTTGTTTCAATCGAATGAAATCGCGTTTAAGACATTGTATTACGTAGGCTTACGACAATTAAATGCGATTCCAGTTGTTGGATGACCCTTCTAGAGATCGATGATAATCTTCACCACACCCGGCTCGTATTTCATGTTCATGGCAAACGCCTCGGCTGATTTTTCAAGCGGAAAGCGGTGGCTGATGAGGCTTTTGAAATCGACGGCATGCCGCTGATACAGGTCGATTGCACGGCGATAGACGTGCTTCATTCGCCGAGACAAACGGATCGTCATGCCCTTGCGGCGAACCGTCGAATGCTTCATCTTGATTTCATCGTTGCCGGAGATGCCGACCAGCACCATGCGTCCGCCGAGGCGCACCATGTCGGCTGCCTGCTGGACGGACTGATCCGCCCAGGCGGCTTCGATGGCGACATCCACGCCGCGGCCCTTGGTGGCGCGGGTGACGACTTGTGCCGGATCAGATGTATCGCAATTGATCGGCACGCCGCCGAGCTTTTCAGCCAGCTTCAATCGCCAGGGGAATTTGTCGCTGATAAAAATCGGCCCGGCACCGGCCAGCTTGGCGACTTGCAGTGTCAGCAAACCGATGGGTCCCGCGCCGAGGATGGCTGCGGTGTCACCGACGCGAATCGTCGCTAGGTCAACCGCATGCAGCGCTACGCCTAGCGATTCGAGCAGCGATGCTTCGCCAAAATCCATGTCCTTGGCGATGGGGAAACAGCAGCGCGATGGCATGAGCATGAAATCGCAGAGAGCACCCTGATCGGGATATGTGCCGCAGAAATGGATGTTCTGACAAAGATTGGGATGTCCGCGCTCGCAGAATTCGCAGTGGCCACATGGTTGGGCCGGATCGACCGCGACCGGCGTGCCGGCTTGCAGCGGTTGATCGTTGCCATCCACCGCGCCTTCGCCAACGGCTTCGACGACCGAGCCGAACTCATGCCCAAGGCAAAGCGGCCCTTTGAGCGCCGTATCGCCAATGCGGGCATCGTGATAGGTATGCAAATCGCTGCCGCAAATGCCGACGGCTTTGTTGCGTAACAGCACCTGCCCCGGTCCGGGCTTGCCGGGATGCGGGCGTTCTTCAAGACGCAGGTCGGATGGGCCGTGTAATCTGATTTCTCTCACGTTTTAATTTCTCCAAAAAGAGTAGAGCCACGAAGGCACGAAGGAGACGAAGTTAAGCACGAAGGAATTACTTTGGATCGCGGACAACTCGTTTTATGCCCTGTTTCAACGAAGCAACATTAAAATTGATCAGAAGTCCCAATCGAAGTCCAGTGGCAGCCAGATAAGAGATGACTTGGCAGCGATGAACATCTGTCAGGCACTCCACCGATTTCAATTCCACGATGACAACACCGCCCACGATAAGGTCCGCAAAGCTTTCGCCGACGTTCTTGCCTTTATAGTTCACCGGCACTGGGGCCTGCCGAATATAGGGAATTTTTCTCAATTCCAGCTCGTGACAAAGAGATTCTTCGTAAATCCGTTCCGAATGTCCTGGTCCCAGTTGGTTATGCACTTCAAAGACTGCATCCAGAATAAGCGAAGCAAATCGTTCAGCTTCCGGATCTGCATGTTCGCCACGTCTTTCTTGAAGTTCATAAAAATCCATAGCCATCCCTTCGTGCTTTCTTCGTTCCCTTCGTATCTTCGTGGCTCTGCCTGAGTCGAGTTTACATTGAAGTGCAAAGGATAGTAAAATCCAGCAATCATGCCTTTCACAATCGGAATCGACTACGGGACCAATTCTGTTCGCGCGATTGTTGCTGACACGACCAATGGCCGGGAGCTGGCGGGGTTTGTCGTCAATTATCCATCCGGCAAGCAGGGGATTTTGCTTGATCCGAACGACCACAATCTTGCGCGGCAGCATCCGGGTGACTATCTGGTTGGTCTGGAAAAATCCGTGCGCGGGGCGCTGAAGCAGGCGTCGAAGAACAAAAGTTTTTCTCCGAAAAAAGTGATTGGCATTGGCGTGGATTCGACGGGTTCGAGCCCGATTCCAGTGGACAAAAATAATGTGCCGCTGGCGCTTCAGAAAAAGTGGAAGAAAAATCTCGCGGCCCAGTGCTGGCTTTGGAAGGATCACACGGGTTATCGCGAAGCGGCGGAGATTACGAAGCTGGCAGCGCAACATCGGCCTCAATACATCGCCAAGTGCGGCAATACGTATTCTTCCGAATGGTTCTGGAGCAAAATCTGGCATTGCCTGAAAACCGAACCGGAAATGTTTGCCGCCGCCCACAGTTGGGTTGAACTCAGCGACTGGGTGCCAGCGGTTCTGGCGGGCGTGAAAGATCCGCTTGCGGTGAAACGCGGCATTTGCGCAGCCGGTCACAAGGCGCTCTACAGCGACGACTGGAACGGTCTGCCGGATAAAGAATTTCTTTCGATGCTCGATCCGAAGTTGGCGGATTTGCGGGACCGGCTTTACGAGAAGGCCTATGATGCAAACAGCTCTGCGGGGAATTTGAGCGCAGAATGGGCGAAAAAGCTCGGCCTGCCTGTTGGGATTCCGGTCGCCATCGGAGAATTCGATGTTCACTATGGCTCGATCGGTTGCGGCATCGATGAAGGCACGCTGGTCAAGGTGATCGGCACGAGCACCTGCGACTGCTGCGTGGTCCGCGCGGACAAAACAGTCAAGGACATTCCCGGCATTTGCGGGATCGTGCCCGGCGCGATCCTGCCGGGCTTTTATGGTATCGAAGCCGGGCAGAGCGCGGTGGGCGACATCTTCAAATGGTGGGTCGAGGTTGTCTGTGAAGGCGATGACAAACTTCATGCGAGCCTCACGAAAGAAGCTGCCAAACAAAAGCCCGGGCAGGCCGGTTTGCTGGCGCTGGACTGGAACAACGGCAACCGCACGATTCTGGTCGATCCGATGCTCAGCGGGTTGATCGTCGGACAGACGTTGCATACCACGCGGGCCGACATCTATCGTGCTCTGATCGAAGCCACCGCGTTTGGCGCTCGCGCGATTCTGGAACGGATCGCTGAGTATGGCGTGCCGGTCAATCGCGTGGTCTGCTCGGGAGGCATCGCGGAAAAGAACCCGATGCTGATGCAGATTTACGCGGATGTCACCGGCTGCACCATGTTGCTGGCGGGGTCGAGCCAGGCGTGCGCGCTAGGCTCGGCGATCTCGGCTGCGGTGCTGGCGGGAGCGCACAAGGACTTCGCCTCCGCCCAAAAAGCGATGGCCAGCGTCAAAAACATCAGCTATCGACCCAAACCCGAGAATCAGAAAGTGTACGATCAGCTCTACGGCCTTTACCGCACGATGCACGATGCGCTGGGCGGGGTGAATAAGAGTGCCGACCTGTCTCATGTCATGAAAGAGCTTATCCAGATTCGGGAAAGCCAGTCGCGTTGAACCGGACGATTGACGATTGTGGAGGAATGAGAGGGGGATGGGATTCTTTTA
>DASZXJ010000009.1:0-3105 GCA_035545895.1 Tepidisphaeraceae bacterium
ATTTCGCGAGCATCTGCTGTTTGCCAACGAGCAGATCCGCACGATCAGCCGGGTAGTGGTGCATCCGCAGTTTCGGTCGATCGGTTTATCGTCCGTGCTGGTCAGGTGCTTGATCCAGCAATGTTCGACGCGTTACGTGGAAGCCCTCGCGCAAATGGGGCGGGCGCATCCGTTCTTTGAAAAAGCAGGAATGAGGCGCATCGATCCCGTGAACGAAAAAACGCCGGTCTATTTCATTTACGATCGCGCGAGTTCCGTTCCCAGGACGCCCGCTTGCGGCTGAGCGCGACGGTGTTTTCCACGCTCGCGCCAAGCCGCAAGCGGCGAGGAGACCGCTCCTACCCGGTCATTCACAATCTGATGGAGAAAGTGAAGCAGAGCTTAAGCCGCCACCGGCGGCAACGATTCCACGATCGCAGCCAGCACGTCATCCAGCGTGGACCTGGCCTTGGTGACGACTTTATTCACCCGGAACTGGCAGGCGCGGCTGATCAGGCTGCGGTCGTCCACGCCGGTCCAGACGACAACCGGCAAACTTTGCAGGCGCAAATAAGAGCGAATGACTTCCAGCAATCCCGCGCCATCCATTTCGGGCATGAACAGATCGACGACGACCAGGTCGGGCGGGGATTCGATCATCGCGGCGATGGCTTCGCGGCCGCTGGGCGTGCATTTAACACCGAAATCGTGCTCGCGCAGAAATTCCGCAAGAACCTCGCGCGAGTCTTTTTCATCTTCAACTATCAATATTTGCCGCACGAAAGAGTCTCCATTCCAAAACCAAAGAACGAGACCAGCTTGGTTCCTGAGTTCATACTTTTCATAAAACCGGACAAGCACTCATCGGGGGATTGCTGACAAAGGCAAATATTTTTTTCAAGCCAACCTGTGGCCGGGCCTGGAAATGGGCCGGCCGCGAAAAATCGGGCGATTTTCCCCATTAACTTTTCGCGCAGCGGCTCCGATTCCTGATTGGTGAGGTTCTGGAGGGAAAACCTCGGTCCTGGTTTTTTAGACGGAGGTTGCCATGGGCAACACAAAACGATTGACGGCAAAAGATACGCGCGTGCATCAAACAGCATTTTTGAAGATCTTGCGCGAAGGCGAATTGACGCTGGCGCAAATACTGAGGAAAGCGGGCGTCACGCGATCGCGTCTGAGCAGATGGTTGCGCGGACGGTCGTTCAGAAGGCGAATTCGGCCGATTCTCTCGCGGCTGAGGGAATTGAAAAAACTCGAAGCAGTCCTCACCGGTTGTGTCGCGCAAACCAAAGTGTCCAGGGCCGTGCAGAAAGTGAATCCTCAAACGGTCGAGCCGAAACAACTGGTGGAACTGAGCGGGAATCGGAAAAAGCCCAGAAGCAAGTCCAAGCCGAAAGGGTGCCGGCGAACGCACGCGAGCGTGTCGGACACGCAGGCCCGCGCGCTGGGCAAACTCATGAAGCAGGCAAAATCTGAATTGAACTGAAAGCGACGAAATTGCCCGCTTGCGGCTGAGCGGGATGACACGTTTCACACGGTCGCGCCATGCCGCAAGCGGCGGAAAAGGGAGCATGCGATGTCCGAAATGGATAACAAGGAAGAGGAACAGTGTTTTCGCGAGCGATGCGTCAATGCGAATCATCTGCACGCGTGGGTATACCGGTTCACCGGGTTGAATATTCCTCGTCAGGCGATTTGTGAGCACCATCAAGCGCCGTTTGATTATCTGAAGAAATCGTATTTCGAGGAAGCAAGCGACCTGGTGGTCTGGGCGCCGCGCGGTGGCGGGAAGACGCGGCTGGCGGCGCTGGCGACATTTCTGGACCTGATTCACAAACCGGGATGTGCCGTGCGAATCCTGGGCGGGTCGCTGGAGCAGAGCCTGCGCATGTGGGAGCATCTGCTGCCGCAACTCACCACCCAGGCCGGCGACTGGATCGTGCCGAAGCTGCAATCGTCCAGGCGGCTGACGTTGTACAACCAATCGTCGGCGGCGGTGTTGACGCAATCGCGGCACGCGGTGCGCGGAATTCGCGTGCAGAAACTGCGATGCGATGAGGTGGAGATGTTTCGGCCGGAGATCTGGGAAGCGGCGCAGCTCGTCACGCGATCAATCCCGGAAATTAAAGCGTCGATCGAGGCGATTTCGACCATGCACGTGCCGGGCGGATTGATGAGCCGGATTATTGATCGCGCGACGGAGAACCATTCGCCGGTGATTCGCTGGTGTTTGCTTGAAGTGCTGGAAAAGTGTCCGCCGCAGCGCGATTGCGCGAGTTGCCCGCTGTGGGAGGATTTCCCATCATTCACGTGAACAACGACACGGACCTGGTGCTCAGCGTACTGTACGATGAGCTGTACGCCGAGGACGGCACGGCCCAGCCAAACTCATCGGCATCGGGCACGGATTTGAGTTTCGCGATTCGCACGTTCTGGCCGCAGCGGCAAAGCGTGAGCGAGCAATTACTGTTGGCGGCGGGCATTGAAGAAGCCGCGATTTCCCAGATCGTCAATCCACAGGTTTTGAAACGGCCTTGCGTGCTGGGAACGCTTCAAATGATCTACACGGGTTTGGCAGCGACATCATCCGATCCAGAAGAACAATTGACCCGGGCGGATTTGTACGAGCGGCTTTATCGTCGCGCGCTGCGGGCGGCGATTTTGGAAATCGATACTGACGGTGATGGCGTTGCAGATGTCAAACGGTCTTTGGGTGTGGTTGAACTTCGGCGAGCTTAACGGAGCAGAGCCACGAAAACACGAAGGGACACGAAGTTAAACACGAAGAAAATAATCTGATTGAATCCCCTTCGTGCCTTCGTGGCTCTTATCTTTTGAATTCATTCAGAGTTGTGAAATCATGTTCGACATGCTTGCACAAGTTCCAGATGGGATTGACCAACTGACCAATCTCGGCGTGGCCGGGATCATGGGGGCGATGTGGCTCTGGGAACGGAGAATCTCGCGCGTTCGAGAGCAGCAGATTGACGAAGCCCACGCCCGAATCATGGCTGATCGCGTAATGCTCGATCAGTTGATGGATGTCGTGAAACAAAACACCGAGGCGATGACCAAACTCGCGACCATCCAGGGTGGAAAAGTCATTTAGCCGCGTCGCTTGCG
>DASZXJ010000010.1:0-4089 GCA_035545895.1 Tepidisphaeraceae bacterium
CTGACCTATCCCCACTTTTGGGCGATGGTTTGAGAGAGTTCCAATAGAGCGTTAAACGCCGCCGGTGGCGAGACGTTGAGTTTATGGAGCATGCTCAGGCCGATTTGGAAGAGGCTGCTGGCATCCTTGCTGGCGGAGGACCATGCCGAGGGTGCAAAGGTGGCTCTGGCAATCAGGCCCAGGCCGCATAACAGCAGGTAAGCAATGGCCAGGATCAGCAGCAGGCGGTCCAGACGTTGGGGCGTGGAAATCTGGGTGTCCCGGAGGCTCCAGCCATTGCGTTTGGATTTGTGATCGCGGAAAAGCTGTTCAATGGTCATGCGCCGGCCGTAGAGGGCACAGAGCTCTTTGGCTGTGCCGGAGAGGTCGGTCATGAGGAACCAGCATTCATCACGCTTTTCCGGCAGGTTCTTCCGCCAGCGAATCACGATGTTCTGGGTGACCGCTCCATCCGAGCGATAGGCGACATCTTTGAGGACTTTGGCGATGCCCTTGACGACCGGATAGTCCAAAAGCTTGCCGGCAAAGCCCTTGAACTTCACGCACACCTTGGGCTGAATGCGAATCAGGTAGCTCAAATGCTGCCGGCGGCAGAACGCCGCCAGGGCACAGCGGCCAAAGCCGCGGTCGGCCAGGAGGATGATCTTGACGGTGTGGGGGATCATCGTCCGCAGGACAAGCAGCAGCGATTCCTCAAAGGCGTTGCGGCTTTTGTGACCTTGATAAATGTGCCCGGTGGTGCTGGCCCAGCAGAGGGGAACAGAACGCCCTTTAAGCACCGCTGAGGCCATCAGCGTCTGGAATCCCCGGATGTCCACCCAGTCGATGGCCACAATCAGGGCTTTTTTCCGCTTTTTGACCAGCCGCGCTATAATCCCGCGCATGGCGTCGGCGGTTTCCACCCGCGGATTGGCGCAGAATCGCCAGCAGCGTTTGATCTGATGTTTGACCGATCCGAGCATCTGCCGGCCGATGTTGGCCAGCGAAACCCGCTGCACCGAGAGGGCTGCAGCCACCAGGACGCCAAGGGTTCTAGCCTGAGAAAGACGTAATGACACCGCGCAGACCATGACCACCCACGCGGCCGCTTCGTTGCGACGCATGACTGACTCCTTCAGTCTTGTTGCCGGGGTGATCACTCCCGAGCCCGTTCCAGCGGGCTCGGGTTATTTTATGCATTCCATAAACTGGGGATGAGTCAGCTCTGGGAACCTGTTGACCCCCCCGCCTCCATCTTCTAGCATGGCTGTTCCGCCCGGAGCCCAGTACAACAAGGGCCTGTTACTTATAAGGATCGGCAATGGCCAAAAAAACCGTCTCGCTGCTTGATGTCAAAGGCAAACGCGTTCTCGTCCGCGTCGACTTTAATGTGCCGCTTGATGAAAACCTCCAAGTCACCGACGACCGCCGCATCCGCGGGGCTCTTCCGACCATCAAATCGATCATTGATCGCGGTGGCAAGGCCATCCTGATGAGCCACCTTGGGCGTCCCAAGGCCGGGCCGGAAAAGAAGTTCTCCCTCAAGCCCGCCGCGGATGGGCTATCCAAGCTGCTTCACAAACCCGTGACGCTTGCCGCCGATTGCGTGGGCCCGGACGCTGAAAAAGCCGTGGCCGCCATGAAGGACGGCGACGTGGTGTTGCTGGAAAACACCCGCTTCCACAAGGAGGAGGAAAAGAACGATCCCGCCTTCGCCGAAAAGCTCGCCAAGCTGGGCGACCTTTACGTCAACGACGCCTTCGGCACCGCGCACCGCAAGCACGGCTCCACTTTCGGTGCCGCGGAGAAGATCGGTGCGGGCAAGCGGACCATCGGCTTCCTGATCGAAAAGGAGCTCAAATACCTTGGCGACGCCCTCAACAAACCGAACCGGCCCTTCATCGCGATCCTGGGCGGGGCCAAAGTCTCCGACAAGATCGAAGTCATCGAGAACCTGCTCGCCAAGGCCGACGAAATCCTCATCGGCGGCGCGATGGCCTACACCTTCTTCCTGGCCCAGGGCAAAACCGTGGGCAAGTCGCTTTCCGAAAAGGACAAGGTCGACCTCGCCAAGTCGCTCCTCGCCAAGGCGGGCAAGAAGATCGTCCTCCCCATCGACACCGTCATTTCCGACAAGATGACAGATGATGCCGTGACCAGCGTCGTGGAAGGCAACATTCCCGACGACAAGGAAGGTTTCGACATCGGTCCCAAGACCGCGAAGCTCTATGCCGACAAGATCAAGGCCGCCAAGACCGTCGTGTGGAACGGCCCGATGGGTGTCTTTGAGAAGAAACCCTTCGTCAACGGCACCAAGGTCGTCGCCCAGGCCCTTGCCGACGCGACGGCCCACGGCGCAACGACGATCATTGGCGGCGGCGACTCCGCAGCCGCGATTGAAGAGTTTGGGCTGGCGGAAAAAGTCTCGCACGTCTCCACCGGCGGGGGCGCGAGCCTGGAGTTCCTCGAAGGCAAGGGCTTCGAGTGCCTCGATATTCTGGACAATGCATAATTGTGGTGCAGGCTTCCGCCTTGCGTCAGGCCCGGCGTGGGCAGCGCCGGGAACATCGGGATGTGGCATCAAGGTGGCAAGATGGACTCGGATCAGGCGCTGCTGGCAGCTCCAGCAGACAGAGTGGAAGAGTGGTCGGATTCAATGAACGGCAATGTATTTCAACACCCTCCGCATCTCCCCCTGATCGCGCCGTCGATCCTCGCCGCCGATTTTGCCCGCCTTGGTGCGGAAGCCGCGGACGTTGAAAAGGCGGGCGCCGACCTGCTGCACGTCGACATCATGGACGGACACTTTGTCCCGAACCTGACGATGGGCCCGGACATCGTCATGGCCCTGGCGCGGTCGAGCGGTCTAATGCAGGATGTGCACCTGATGGTGAGCAATCCGGACGAGCACATCGATCTCTTCGCGAAAGCGGGCGCGAAGAACATGACTTTTCATATCGAAGTGCGCAACGGGGCCAGTGCCGTGGATCTTATCAAGCGCATCCACGATCTCGGCTGCACGGCCGGCGTGTCGCTCAATCCCGCCACTCCTGTGGAGGACCTCACGCCGATTCTCGGCCACGCCGACATGATCCTGGTGATGAGCGTGGTGCCGGGCTTCACAGGCCAGGCTTTCATGCCGGAGGTGCTTGAGAAGGTGAAAGCATTGCATGACCGCATGGGCCCCCACCAGCGCCTCGAGATCGACGGCGGCATCGGCATTCGCACAGCCCATCAGGCGCTTGAGGCCGGTGCGGATGTGCTGGTGGCGGGCGCCGCGGTGTTCCGCAATCCCGAGCGGGCGCAGACGATTAAACTGCTGCGCGGGGATTATCCGAAGTAAATGGAAACGATTGGGCTGGAGAGGGGATAAGATGAATGACGAACGATATGTCAGATTGCCAGTTAGTCACCAATTGCCCGCCGACATTGATTTCATCTCGCTTCATGACTCCAGCGGCGCATTTCGGATCATCGTTGAATCACGGGATACGTTGAATCACGGGCAAGGAAGACGCGTGCGACGCTGGGCTGTCAATTTCCGGAAGCCCTACGCGTATCGTAACGCAGACGAAGGCAAACGCCTGAAGAGTCTCTCGATCCTGACGGGCGGCGGAGGAATTTATGCAGTGGAGAACTCGAGTCTAGCCGAATGGCTTCACGAAGAGAGCGGTTACACACGCGAAACGCGTCTGTCGGCATGGGCAGTCGTCACGATCAACGACTGGATCGAAGTTGTCGGTGGCGCGCCCGAGGTGAAGGAGATCATGGGAGACGAATCGTAAGGAGCAAACTGAATCCGTGACGATGAACCTTTTGCCGATCCGGCCGCTTCGCCCAGCAACACTGCGGCAGTCCGTCATTCCGCCCCACGCCGCAAAGAGTCACTGTGCCGATGGCGGAGCGATCGCGCAGCATGAACCAGTCGGCAATAAGGGCCGCAGTTACAATCAGGGAGATGAACTGGGGCTTGTACATCGCGCCATTGTAACGCGGACGTTCCGTCCGCAGCTCGGCATATGGATGCTGCGTTGATCGTTCGGCGTTCGTGGCGCACGTTTGCGCCGCGAAAATCCGGGCCAGATCGAAAGGCATTTCTGCCGGCCTGCG
>DASZXJ010000011.1:0-66806 GCA_035545895.1 Tepidisphaeraceae bacterium
CAGCGGTTGTCCCGGCAGCTTTGGTGCAATCCACTCAACATTGCCCGCGCCATACCGAGCCTGAAACAGTTGGTTCCAAGTGTATCCGCTCACCGGGGCAGAGCCCTCGCCAACCGCAACTGCGGTTCGCGGAACGGACACCTTTGGTACGGGCACACTGATGAAGGCAAGCGTAATCTTGCCTCGTCCAAATATTCTGTACGATATCCAAGTCCAGGTCGTAGGTAACGGTGGCGGACTTTCCAATATCGCGACTGCAACAGGAGTGGCGTTAACTGACCAGCAAACAGTATCGGTAATTCAGTCAGGTATCTTCGTTATAAATGAAGGAGGTTCACCATCATCGGGTACTTTCGTGGTAAGACGTTCAGGTCCTAAAGCTCAGATAGACCGTTCACTCACGGTTTATTACAACACGATAGGCAATGCAATTAATGGCGTCGATTTTTCTTCTTTGTCTGGCTCTGTCACATTTGATCCCACGGTAACCGAAAAGACTATTACGATTCAGTCTCTGGATGACCAAAAGGCAACAAGGCACCACGTCTTCGGGCCAACTTCTGGCAAATTGGTGTACTTGTCCTTACTGTCCGGACCCGGTTACCAAGCCAGTGACGGCAATATATACGGCGTTATTAATGACAATGATTCTGAAATAGATATGGATTCGGACAACAATGATGGAAATCGCTTGCCCTCCCGAACAGATGCCGAAGAGCAAATCGAAGACGACCCCACCAAGCCCGGCAAAATCATCAGTGTCAACGACGATGATACAGATGGGGATGGAATACCCGATTTCGCCGATGGTTTCAGCCTCTACAGTGACACATCACGATTAAAGCAAACAGTGGGTGAACAATTCGTGCCAGTTGTATTGCAATTCCCAGTTGTGGATTCGATGACTAATCCGTCCAACTTCAAATTCCGAATACTTTACGATGCATCGGATCCCGCCCAAGTAACCCGTTCCAGCGATGAGCAGACCTATTCTTTGCCGGCAGTTGGAAGTATGCGTTTGTGGACCCAGGACGGCGATGTATCACGAGTAGCGCAGAACTTCAATACGATCGGAACCGCTGATCCAAACAACCCGGACACGAGGGGTTATTATGTGGCACCAAATGTTGGCTCAGGTTACTACACTTACAATGATTTAGCCAAATGGGCAACCCTGGTCGGCAGTAAACTGGAAGTTCGCTTATGGCTGGAAGTCGTCAAGCCCAGCACCAACCCCGGCGATCTGCGAATCGAATTCGATTCCGACGTGGACGGCGATGCCGCGACGAATTTCACCGATGTCGACGCCGTGCGGCTGAGCGGGGAAGAATCCGATCTCATTGATATTGATTCGGACAACAATAATGGGGCGGCTACACCTGACCGTTCGACTGATGAAGATCGATTGGAGGATATGTCCGATAGCGCTGATCGGCCAGGCAAACTTCTGCAAGCTGATGACTTGGACGATACGGATGGAGATGGTCTTCCAGATATCATGGATGGTTTTAATTATGATGGAATTATTGGAAATTCCGATGACGCTGGAGGCGGCCAATTTGTGCCCATAATTCTTAGCCTTCCGTCTTTAATCGATTCGAATCAAGCATTGATCAGGATAATCTACGAGGAATCGTCGATCGCAAATATGCAAATCACTGAAATTCCTGGTGCCCCAGCGACAACTGCTCATGGGCCTGCTGGTATTCGTCTTTGGAATGTAAATGGCGCTGTTTCAAGGAATTCCGCTAGCATTACAAATGGTGGCAACTACATCGCCCCTGATATCTATAGTGCCCAAGATCTGGGTTTAGCGGGCGGTATTCATTCCATTCCGCTCTACGTTGAAGCTGCCGGAATCGATAACAATTGGGGCGGCTCGAGTATTAAGGTCGAAATAGATCCGGACGGAAATGGGCCGGCTGGATTCGTGCTTAGCGATGAGACGAAAAATACTGTCGTTGACACCAAAATGAGAGTGTATGCTATTCAGCCATATGTAGTCGAAGATAACCATAAAGTATTTTATCCGATGAATTATAATAGTCCGCAAGCTATGCGGGATGCAGGACTATTCGGCTTTACGCACCCTGACACGGACGGTCAATCGTCAGGATGGCATGGAAAAGACGATTGGTACGGCCATGCTTTTGTAAATCTTATTAATCGAGTGCCGGGCACAAATGTGAATGAGTATTATGGCGCCACAGGGCAGGATCAAAGCCAATGGCTTGATACGCTCGTTCATGGTCTTTGGGGCGACGTTCCATGGTTCACATTTAATGGTCATCGAAATACAGAAACGGAATTGTCGCAATGGATACATAATACAAATTTGATTTGGAGTAGTTGGGACCCCGGAACTCAGACACTTGGCGCCGCCATGCCGCTTGTGCAGCAACACACATGGATAGTGAAACCTTCGGTTGCTCGCGATCTAAATCAACTGTTATCTCCTGTCGACGCAGGCCATCCCAAGGGAAGAGATTATAGCAAATACGGCCTCGATGTAAGTTCGACGCAGGGTGGTTGCGTGACGCTAATCGGAACAGTGATGGCGGCTGTGGGGTTCAACGAGCAGGTGAACTGGAAGATTGCAGACAGGTTTGCACCAAGGGACATAACAGTCGACCAATCACAGTGGGGACCTAATGACGCCAACCACCGCTTGCTCAATTTTTTCGACACGGGGTTAATTTCTTCTTGGATGATTGCGAATAAGGGGCTGTGGGCTATCACTTACCATAATCAGGAGTCCATATGGAATGGCAGAAGCGTCTGGAGCTAGCAAGAACGCCGCTCACAATTCTATGCTTAATCGCATTGAGTGGATGCTCTGGCATTCCTAAGGATTTATACGCTGTCAATCCGAACGGACATGATCCGCGCGCTCGTCCGCTCGACATAAGAATCAGTCCGCCGCCTGATTCGTCAAAAATAGTCAGCGAGTTCGAGCATCTTCGTAGGCCTATCATCGATCGTTACATCGAATACAAACCAACGCTTCAGGAGGTATTGCGCGGTGGCAATCCACCATACACACATATTGTGCTAACCGATGAAGCATGTGATTTTATAAATCGCTATACGTTTGACGAACTGATAATCGCGCTTCAGCCTCTTTTAAAGACTGAATATTGGAGCGGGGACGTTGTCGCGATCATTTCTACTGCTTCTTGGGGGCCGTGGGAAGGTGGTCGGGCTCTCCGCGATCAACACTACCGATCACCAGAAGACCAAGGTACTTGGCCGCTGAAATCCGAGGATTTTGTTCGCCACTGGTGGAAAGGCCGGTCCAGTGAGTGGAGTATTGTGAGAGGTGAGCTCTCGCGCAATTCGCCCGAAGAAATAGAACGCACACGAAAAGACATGGAAACATTGCGTCGCCAAGGAAAGTGGCCAAAAGATCAGAAAAAAGGGTGAATGGGAAATAGCGGGAACCAAAGATAGGCGACCTGCGGATCGAACTCGATGCCGACGTGGACGGCGACGCTACGGCGAATTTTACCGATGTCGATGCCGTGCGATTGACTGGAAAGGAATACGATCTTGTTGACGTTGATTCAGACAACAACAACGGCTTTGATCCACCCGATCGCAATGATTCGGAGGAACAGATTGAAGACGATCCTTACAAGCCCGGCAAAATCATCGCGGTCAATGATGATGACACCGATGGCGACGGCATTCCCGATTATGTGGACGGGTATAGTCTCTTAGGCAACGCAACTGACGACGTTGTAACAGGCGAACAATTCGTGCCGGTAATCGTGCAGTTGCCTGATGGAGTCGATCCGAACGTTGCGACATTCCGCATTAACTACGATGGTTCCGGTCCGCTTGCGGTGACTTCTGAGATAGATTCTGAAACCGACATCATAACTTATACGTTGCCCGAAGGTTCTCTGCGGCTATGGACCAAGGCGGGCGACCAAACACGTGACGGTCATGATCTGGATAGTGGCGGTAATTATGTTGCTCCTAACAAGGCGTATAGTTGGACAAAACTTTCAACTACAGGCAATCAAGTAACTCTATGGCTTGAAGCGGTTAAGCCCAGCGTTCAGACGGGCGGCGGACGTGTTGTAGTCAGTGTTGATCCCGACGGCGCGGGAATGCTTGGATTCATGATGGCAGCCGCTGTTCGCACAACAGCAGAGGCGCGGGTTTGGATTATTGACCCGGTCACTCCGGATTCTGACCCAGCGGGCAACCCTCCGTTCGTCAACCCAGGCCCAATAAATACAATCGCAAATCCCGCTGCAATTGTGCAAATGAATGCTGCGGATGTTAGCGCGGACAACGCTGCGATAATTAAATTTACGAGTATAGATAAAGCAAACTATCAATTCGGAAGAGATGATGATAATCCGAATATATATTGGCAGGTTGATCCAGCCAGTACGGGTGCCGTGTCCTTCGTCGTCAATGGTCAAGCTGATGATAAAGGCCTCGTTGCGCACGTCTATGGCACGGCACCAGGTCGAGTTCGGCTCAACGCGTACATGAAGAATTCTGATCCGGCGAAGCCGGATACCTTGCTTGATTTCTACGAGGGCGTTGTCGTTCCATTGAAGCAAATCAAGTTCCGAGTCCAATTGCTTTATCAGGCGGCTCTCCCGAACGTGAAAACGCCCACAAGAGAAGAGGACGCTAAGCTGCAAATAAGCATGGCAAATATGTATTTGAGGCAATTAGGCGTCGAATTGGTGCCTGATGACCATGATGTTACTAATGGCACAGCTACAAAGATTGAGCAGGGTTATTTCTCTGCGGCGACAGCCGGGCTCGTCCATGAGGTGACAATTGATCCAAATGATCCCGCAAAAAGTGCAGACAACGCCATCGCCGTAAACTATGTACCCGATGTCCTGCAAATCGCATATGTGCAGACTGTGGGCGAGGCCGGAGCGAATGCGGCTGGTACAACTGTTTCCTCGCCCGCGCCCGGTACACCGACCATTGGTGTCAAATACAGAGTAGATGCAAGCGACATCAATCTAAAGCGGCGCATAATGAAACTTGAAGACGGGCGAAATGGTGGCGATGGAGCTCTGAACGGGGGAACTCCTCACAACTGGGGAATTATTATCGCAGGAAGCGTCGAAGGACGTGGCAATCCCGGAAAGGCTTTGACGATAGCCCACGAAGTCGGGCACTTCCTCGGATTGAGGCATCGCGACACGCCCGCCAACTATGCAGTATTATTAAAGGACGACGGAATTAGGGCTCCGCACGACCATAATGTGATGGATGTCATGTTGGATAGCACTGGTAAATTAAACTGGCTTATGCCGAGATATGATTTTGACATTGCACAGGTCTACGTTGCTCATGGTTTGCCGGGCGACCCGCCTTAGCCGGTAATGGTGTAATTGCGGTTCAATTTCATGGACACCCAACGAACTTTTCTCAGGATTGGCCTTAGACGAATTCATTTTCTGAAAGTTGCATTTTGTATCGGATTAGCGGTTTTAATATTCCGTTCTGTGACGCGTCAATGGCGCAATAATCCGAACGGGGAATTCCCGCTAGACGAGGCCGGACTTAACCGGGTTATCAATCACGTTCGATTCAACAATACACGATTCAAGGATGCCATTGACGAACTGCGCAAAAAATCGGGGACCGATATTATAGTTGATTGGCATGCGCTCAAAGTAATGGACGACATCGAAAATACTCCAGTGACATTTGAAGTCTCGGGGGCGGTGCTTGCAGATGTTTTAAGAAACACTCTCTTTCGCGTTGACTTCGCGCGACTTTCATACGCGGTTCGCAATAGCACGATAGTTGTAGGCTTACGTGAGCGCAACGAACCGCAAATCTTACGAATTTACGATGTTTACGATATCCAAGCAGCAGCTCGCGCCGGAGCCGTCCAAATTAAGATGCCTTACGCATTGTACTATCCTCCTTCTGATAATGGTGCGCGCGACAAAGAACAATGGCAGGAAGGCGGTATTGTCTTTAACCGTCCGCTCCGATGGGATGACCTGTTCATTGATGCTCTAGAACCAGGTAGCAGAGGGGATGCCCCCGAGGAACCCTTCGGTTCGCTTCACCAGTTTGGCCATTGGCTCGTCGTTGTGAATACGCCGGAGGGGCATCGCACGACTACTCTTATCCTCAGTCAGCTACGCGCACAGATTGCCAAGAAGTGAATGAGTCGCAAAAGAATGGACCATTAATGAGATTGACAGAACGCTCAAGATTGATTGTCCATTTTGTTATTATTTCGAGCCTCAGCTTGTTTTGGGCTAGAAGTTACTGGTATGCGGACACGCTTAGCGTGTTTATTCCATGTGATATGCTTCAGTCAGTTACTTCATTCCGCGGACGGACTGTCTGGCTAATTTCCGATGTACATTGCGGTCGTTATTGGTCATGGTCACTTGACTTGACGTCCGTGGGAGTAGTTGGGTCCGATGAGCATGCTCCAAGGTATTCGCCGGCTGATCTCTCCAATTGGTATTTCTCCGGCGACGAACGCGAATGGCTAAAACCAAAGCTAATCGCTCTTGCTGGATCGCGCGCTATTGCCCCGGGGCAGTGGGCCGTCATACTTCACATTCCGCATTGGTTCTGGATGATCATTGTCGCTGTAGTGCCATTAAACAGGCTTTGGAAATTGCGCCGTGCAAGTCGTTGGACATCTCAGAATCGTTGCCGTTTTTGTGGCTACGATCTTCGCGCTAGCGCCGGCCGCTGTCCGGAGTGTGGCGCGGAGTCTCCTCCTCTACTCTAATGGTAGTTTGGCAATAGGATTATGGGCGACCTGCGGATCGAATTCGATTCCGATGTGGACGGCGATGCCACGACGAATTTCACCGACGTCGATGCCGTGCGGCTGAGTGGTGCCGGGATCAAGCTCAGTGTGGATTCAAACAATGATGGCGTACTGGATGCCAAAGACGAACCGGGTAAAGGCGGAGGTGCCAGTCAGATTTTGCATGTAAACGACGATGATACTGACGCGGATGGTGTTCCGGACTATGCCGATGGATTTGACCGTTTTGCAGATGATTCGCGTGACAATACGGATGCAGATTTTTTCAAGGGAGCAGGCCTTAGTATTCCAGATTGGGTTGATCTCTCTAAGGCTAAAGTCAAATTCGTCTATAACGAATCTTCGCCCCTGGATGTTGGCAGGTCAGGCGATTGGGCCTTAGGACAGCCAAGAAAATACACGCTTCCGGCCACTGGCGCGTTGCGGCTCTGGAAGTACTACGCTCCGGGAACAAGCCGCAATAAAAACTCTGTGCAAAACGACGGAACCTTTATTAAAAGCGGCGAAGTTGTGGACGCGGCAAAAATCTTCGGCAATACGAAGTCAACGTTAGTATTTATGGAAGCTGTCAAACCGACAGCCGACGGCGCGATTTCGATTGCTGTTTATCTTGATCCGTTGGGGGATGGTAACTTTGTTTCGTCGGACAAGGTGGTGGTTACTGCACGCGAGCGTTAGCGTCCAGTCGTAACTTCAAAGGTAGGTGGTGCCGGCACTGCGGTCACGCTTAATTGGACTCATCCCTACAGTGAGAAGGGCTATAAGGTGCTTCAACTAATATCAGGGACATGGGCCGTTATTTCCGGAGCATATTCAGCCCTTCCGGCTGGAAGTACTTCATTCAGAATATCTGGCTTGACCAATGACAAAGTTTACTCATTTCGAGTTGTCGCAGCTAATGATTCCCCCAACGATCCTCTAAATGAGGATGATTCGTTACCAATACGCGTCTATACCGGTGCTGATAAATACAAAATAATAGCGACGAATAAATTGGCGGCTGAAGAAAAGGTTCACCAAGGTCAGCCATATTATTCTTCATCGGATGCGGAGTTCTTCGACATGCTTGCGGAATCGTTAAGCGGCATCAGCGTGGTTCTAAACAATGATCTTGCCTTGCCGACTTCAGCAAGTTCCGCAAAATATCATGATTTCTACGACAGGATGGACGTCGCGCCGGCACCAAGCCAGCTTGACGTTGTTCATGAACTTGTTCATGCGACTGATGACCGATTCAGTTGGTATAGCACGACCGCGGTCACGGAATCCTCAGAACGGCTCGCCTATGGAGCTGTCGAACAAATGATTTATAAGGCGGATAACTCATCCGGTTTGTCGGTTTTCGCCAACCAGAATTTCACGACAATATCTCAGGCGCAGTCCGCGTGGAACCTCGCGTGGAGCATCATGAATAACATTTCCGCCACTGTCTTCTGGCAAAGCACGAATCCTTTGGCGGCCACTTCGGGACCGCTTGTATCGGCGGATGTCATCGATGCATCAACCAAGATGAAGATCAAGTTCTCGGCCGCTCAATTGCGGTTGGAGTATAATAAATGGATGCTGTCTCAGGGGTTTGCGCCGAACGCCTTAAACAACGCGTTCAGCTTCACTCTCGATCCGGCGTTCCAATGATTAAGCCTTTACAATACGTTTCTCGCGTAGTGCGCAATTGGAGCCCACTCGGTGTGGGAGCGGTAATCTCTCTTGTGATTCTGCTGAGTGTGCCCATACTGTTCGCATGCGCGTTCTCAGGGTTACGGGTGGGCACCGACCGCTTTTGGATTGAGGTTGCTCCCTCGGATGGTCCGCAGGTATGGACCACCTTTCGAATTGCGTTCGGACATACACTTCGAGGGTCCGATCCTCACGAGTTTGAAGTATTGAAAAAGTGGGGTCAGACGTGGCAGCCCAACCTGAAGGATGAAGAAATACAAAAATGGCGGGGTAACTGGATTGACCGGTCTATCCGAATCAACTATGTGGTACTCTTGGGAATAACCCTTCCACTACCACTTTTGTGGCGACGCAGACGCCTACTCCTGCTGTTTCGGCTGAAAAACGGCCTGTGCCTAAGCTGTGGCTATGACCTGCGCAAAAGTACGGATCGCTGCCCGGAGTGCGGGATAGCAATTCCGAATCCGGCGTTCCAATGATCAGTCCCTTAAAGCTTGGCTTTCGCGCCATTCGCACCTGGAGTGTGCTCGGAGTAGGAGCGGTATTATCTCTAGTGGTCTTAGCAAGCGTTCCCATGCTGTTCGTATGCGCGTTCGCTGGGCTACGCCTTGGCATCGATCGGTTTTGGATTCAGGTCTTCCCCTCCGATGGCCCACAAGTTTTAACCAGCTTTCGAATCGAGCTTATACACAAGTATCATGGTTCCAATCCGGACGACTTCAAATTTTTAAAACAATGGATCAAAACATGGAAGCCTGACGTGAAGGATTATGAGGTACAACAATCTTCCAATGATTGGATTGTGTGGTCGATCCGCATTTACTACATGCTTCTCTTGGGAATAACCCTTCCTTTGCCAATACTGTGGTGGCGCAGACGTCGGCTACGCCAATACCGAATTCAGAATGGGCTCTGTGAAAACTGCGGCTATGACCTGCGCGAAAGTTCGGACCGCTGTCCCGAATGTGGGCATCCAATCGAAATCCATGTGGATGTTTAATCTTCCCAGTTTGATTGTCGTTCAATATGACCTAAGCACCTCGGATAGCTACAACTTCAACGGCTCCGCCGATCTGCCCATCGGCTACTTCGATGGCTTCATCGCCAGCATCACCACTGCGGCGTATACGCAGTCAACCAGCATCAGTCCGACCGTGGCCAATTCATCCTCCCGCTGGTCCTGGGGCGGGGTGGGCTGGAACGATGGACAACTGGACACCAAAAAAGGCACGATCACGCTGAGCGTGCCGCAGGATGGCCAAGCCCATTATCTGAACCTGGCGCTGGACACGCGGACCAATGCGGATCAGCTTTATCCATCCTGGGGGACGTTCAAAGTCGCAACAGTTGACCTTGATATTGACTCTGACAATAACAACGGCCTAAATCCTCCGGCCAGAACGACAAGTGAAGACGCGGTAGAAGACAAAACCGGCGATGATTCCAAGCCGGGAAAAGTCATCCTGATCGACGATTATGACTCAGATGGAGATGGTATTCCGGATTACGCCGACGGCTTCGATGGCGATTCGGTGATTACGGGCGATGAAACCAGTGCGGGATCCAAGTTCGTGCCGGTCGTGCTCGATTTGGGAATGACAAATGTTTCTACTGCAAAGATCAGCATTCAGTATTCTGACTCTGATCCATCACAGGTTAGTGCCACGCTGGATAATCCGTTTCAGTTGCCGGGATACGGCTCGCTGCGTCTTTGGACCAAAGATGGAAGCCAGTCGCGTAACAAAGCCTCGATCGCGAGTGGCGGAGATTACATTCCAGCAGGGGAATTTACTGCACAGCAACTCGGCTTGTCCCAAGGCCAGCCTCTGACTCTGTATGTCGAATCTGTACAGAGAAGCGTAGCCGTCGCCGATCTGCCCATTACCATTTCCGTCGACCCGAGTGGCGCTCGCGTCTTTGCGGCAAGTGATCGGGTGAGAGTGACGGCGACGCAAGCAGAAGTTTGGGCGCGTAACTATGGTGACTCTGACGCACAGATGTTCATCACTGACCGCCTCATTATGTCCGATCTTTCCAATGATCCAACTTACAATGATGGTTTCACACCAGGTGCATTCCAAAGCTACAAGATCAAAGTCTATGATCCTCGGACCACCGGATTTTCCCAGTTTTTTGTGAACGGCCAAGCGGTATCAATGTCTCACGTTAGTGATCATTGGGAGACATCCGAGTTTATCGGCGTGGAGTCGGGCACCAACGCATCGTGGAGTGTGCCTTATCAGAAAATCAATTTGAGCAATGAAACTACGCAACTAAGTTATAACCCGATGTGGCCGTTTTCATCTGGGCCGAAGATCAAATCACCCGGCGAAGCAGTAGAACGTTTGGGCAAATCAGTGCAAGACAAAGTACAAGAGATGCACTCCCAGAGTTGGACTCCGACGATTCCGACTGACGATGGGGCATTTGGCAAGGAGGTTCACACGCGAGTCAGCGCGCAGCTCACTGCCGAGGACTCTCACTGGGTCTCCGACGTTTACGTGCGTCGAAGCGATAATCATATCATCTCAATTGGCGCTCCACCGCCTGGCGGCGTGACTGGAACTACTCAAGTTGACTTGATTTATCTAAAGCAAGGGCAGCAACTCCAAGTGGGTCAAGTTTGGGATCGTGAACAATATTCTTTGATGGCCGAAGTCAAGACAAGTATTGGCGGTAAAATCGATCCAGATCAATTGGGAAGGCTTAAGGCCTTGAACGGCGGTGAAGATATCTTTGTTACGGAAGGTACAGAGGTGATGTACAAACGCTCCGGCGGTTGGCAGATTAATACCAAGTGGAAACAGATTGGTCGATTCCTTTCCTTAGTCGGTGCAGCTAAGACTGCTTGGAATATTATGCACGCTGACAGCTATGATGCCGAAATGGACGCAATCATAACTAAGGCAAATTATATTCAGAAACGGCCGTACGTCCCCGGCCCAATCGGGGAAACTGAGAAAGTTGGTGATCTCGTACAGTTACAGAGCATGTTCGGAGACTATCTGTCGCATTTCGTACCAAGCGATACCGCTGTTAATGCGATGAAGCTATTTTCCCTTAACAAAATTATTAGTGAGATGGGCACTGATGAATAAGTGTAAATTGAGGGAATTATGTCGCAGAGTGGCAAACTCACATTTTACACGACGGATGGCTTGGATGATCCTCGTGCATCAATTCGAGCCGTTGTGGATTACCTTGATCCAAAATGTATTTCCGTGATCTCACGTGGTTTAAAGGAAGCACATAGCTGGGAGAACTTTTTAGCTGGACGGGATGATCCGAAACTTGACATGCTGCCAAGCCTCGCGAGTCCTGATGACTTGGAAAGTTATTACCTTGACGGGTCAGTGCTTTCTGCTCAACCTGACGGCTCGCAAATAGGATTCACCATCGCTCAAGCAGTGGAGACCAAAATCCCAGTGGAAATTCGGGGAGAATTTATTCCTTCAGATCCTGTTGTTTGCATTGGCTGGCATGACATCTGGGAAAGTGCCGAACATGATGAAGGATTATTTATCGCCCGTGCTTTTTTTTCTATCGGTTTCTTTGGATATTCCACTCCAAACGACTGGAAAGCTTTCCGTGAAAGGGTATTCGAGTTAATGGAAGTGCAAGATGTCAAACTCGATCTACAGCGATTGATTGGACATCCTTTGGAGCAAGTAATCTATTGGCACGCATAATTTTCAAACAATTTGTCATGAGAGAGTCGTCATGTCGCCATTCAAATATATCTTGACGGCAATACTTCTGTTGCCATTTAGTTTAATCAGTCTAGGTCAATCGTCTTCGCAACCAAGCACCAGACCAAATAACGAGGCTTGGAAATTATTCATTGTTCATCCGTCCATGGATAAGGACAAATTATATCGATGTATAGTTACAATTCCGATACAATACCCGATCAACGAGAATCTCGGTTTTACGCCAGTGTTAGTTGACCGATCCAAAGAGTTAGTGGGAACCGTTCCGCTGCACTTGGGAAATGTGATTGATGCAGCACACTGGGTGGAATGTCGTCTAAATCAGCGGCTAATAAAAAACTCTTATATTGTTTTTCAACTTAATCCCAACACTGACAACGTTCGCTTGATCAAATTAATGTTTGGCGAACAAGAAACATTCCGCAAAGTTGGCGAGGAAATTATTCACGAACCGATCGAATAATTGAACAAGTGATCTTAAATCGATCTAATTGGAAACGGAGCCAAGCCGAACGTCGGCGACAATTCTAAGGGGTCGGGAGTCTTTGATTAAAATTCTACTCAGCGGATATGATCATTCAATGCCAAGGCGATTGCGGCTTTCCACTGGCGGGCTTGCGTATCATGTGTTGAACCGCGCCGTCGGCCGCGGAACGCTGTTTGAAGATCAAGCCGACTATCTGGCGATGGAACGCGTCATCGAACAGGTCCACAAGCGGCTGCCCATTCGCATCGTCAGTTACTGTCTGATGCCGAATCACTGGCACCTGGTGCTCTGGCCGAAGGAGGATGGGGAGTTGACCGAATTCATGAGGCTGATGACGGTGACGCACACGCAGCGATGGCATGCGCATCACCACACCGCCGGCACCGGGCCGCTGTATCAGGGACGATTCAAGAGTTTTCCAATCCAGCAGGACGAGCATTTTTTGACGGTGTGCCGATATGTGGAGCGCAATGCGTCGCGGGCGGGACTGGCGAAAAGCGCGCAGCGCTGGCCTTGGTCCAGTCTGGCTAGGCGAGACCTGAAGTCTCCGCCCGCCTGGTTGCTGGGGATGAAACATTGGCCGGTGCCTGCGCCAAGGTCATGGCCAGCATGGGTCAACCGCGCCGAGTCCCGCGCGGAACTGGAGGCGGTGCGGACGAGTGTGACACGAGGGCGTCCATTCGGCGATAATCGATGGCAGGAACGAACAGCGAGGCAGCTTGAACTGGAATCGACTCTGCGACCGCGTGGCCGCCAACGCGTGCGGCCCATCAAAGACTCCCGACCCCTTTGAATGGCCAGTGTGGTAAGAAGGCGCAAGAAATGAGCTTTTTCAGACGAGTGTTTCAGCAAAAAAGTCGCATGTGGAGGATCTTTTGTGCAGTTTCTGCGGCTATGTGTATTGTGACGATAATTCAAAAGATCCAGGATATACAACTTACTGACTCACGTGATCGATTGTTCAGCGAGTTTCCGCTGCCTTTTAAGATGCAACTTTCCGGTGAATTCGGAGTTCGTTTGGAATCGCGAGGAAACTGGAATAACACTGATACATCACGAGGGCTGGAAGAAACAGACTTGTACAAATTGGGATACTGGCGATTAGAGCAGTTGGGCTTTACTTTTCAGATGAGCCACTGGGTTAATATTAGCAGCTCAGGCCAGCGCACCAGAGGACCAATCGCCTTTTGGAGCATTGGATTCCCGTATTGGTTTGTGATCACCCTGACCTCGGTCGCGCCCGCTATCTTTTTGATTTTAAGAGAAAAGGAGTGGTGGCGAAAAAGGCGGCTGAAAAAAGGTCTGTGCGAACACTGCGGCTACGATCTCCGCGCCAGCACTGGGCGCTGTCCCGAGTGCGGCACGGAAATTCCAAAAATCGAGTCGGCTCAGAAGCCGGCATCGAGTTAATAAATCGGGCAATTCTAAGGGGTCGGGAGTCTTTGATTAATTCTGCCCGGCGGTTCAAAACGACCAGGGAAATTCAAAGGGGTCGGGGAGTCTTTGATTGCTCCTGTGAGTAACAGTTATGATGATCCCAAGACGATTGCGGCCTTACACGGGCGAGACCAATCAAAGACTCCCGACCCCTTTGAATGCCCCAAGAAATTTGTATGGCGCATTCAACTGGCTGTTGAACATTCTCGACCTTAATTACGATGGGGATTACGACCCCTCCGATGGCGATCAATCCCGAGATATCTACATCTATGGACATAGCTGGGGTGGCGCCAGCGCGATTTTCACGGCGCAGGCAATCAACAGCAATGTCCATTTCGTGAACCACACCATCGCTAAATTGGCCACGATAGACCCGGTGTTCTTCGGGCGTTTCGGACCCGCCTATGTGCCCGGAAACGTAGTCGATTTTCGAAATTGGTATCAATCCGCCGGGAATAGAGTTACGTTATTAAATATTGGTCCCATTCACATGTTCCCTGTTCATGGACAACCCGTGCAAGGGGGCGACCCTGAAGATCAACAAGATATGAATAACAGCAATCCAAACGGAATTGATCATTTTAGCATTATCAACGAAGTTAAAACGGATCTCATTCATTTTCTTACCGGAGCATGACAATGGGCGGCTTCAAAAAGATGCTTAAGATTCAAATTTTCTTGATGGTCGCTTTCATGTCGATGGGCTGCGCGAAACATAGCTACCAGTTTCACGTAGTCGATGCCGTTACCAGAAAACCATTGGAGAATGTCTGGGTAGCGGCCTTGCCGGATCAGTTCGCCTACATGGATTTATCTTCCGCATCGGCGGATGTTCAGCCTTGGAATACCACTGATGACGGATTGGCCCATGTAGTGATATCCGGCAAGAGAAATTACAACATTTCGTTCCAAAAAAAAGGCTATCTTGAGACCTACGTACATCTGGATTCCCGTTTTCCAACTGAATTACGAGTAATTGCGCCTTTTACATCCCAATTTGATAAGCTACGCTTGTCTACCGATGGTTATACAGTTCATTCAGATCAAATAGTTGATGTACCGATGTTCTTTAACCAAAATTTGCCAGCGACGAACGCCGCGCACTAGCCGGGTAGAAAGGGTTTTCGACTTTCCATAGAGTGAATGATGACTCCCGAATTAAATCTTAGGGTTCTAGGGTTTTGCATCTTTCTAGGCATAAGTAGTTGTGCTCGCCATTCATATCAACTACGGATCATTGATTCTGTTACCCATGCGCCGCTCCCTGGGGTTTGGATTTCCGCGTTTCCCGAGCGGTTTGATTATGCGTTTAGCGCCTTTTCTGGATACGCGAATAAAGAGCCCTCTGAAACATCCGTAAGCGGCATGTCGCGCGTTTCGCTACCCGACAACGGAAACAGCTATAATTTGACCTTTCAAAAGAAAGGTTATCTTGAATCCGTCGCTCATATCAACGGTAGAAATCGAGACCAGGTCAGGGTGATTTCACCAGGCGATATTGCCGACACTAAAGGCCTAGAAACCAAGGGCGATATCGCTTCCGCAACTCAGGTAGTGGATATTCCGATGATTCCCATTCCGCCGACTTCACGCAATCAGGATTAATAGTGCTCTGCTGAATTCCTCATGACGTTGATCCTGCGAGGATCATGAGATTATGAGTCAATACCTTCATATAACTTTCACGTTCTCTGGCGCCATCGCTTCGACCGCGAAGGGCCGATCCCAAGCGACGCTTAAGCCGGGAGATGACGCTCTCGACTTGCCAGCGCTGCCGATATTTGCGTCGATGGAAACACTTTCGCATCTGCCGCCGGAACCGCTGCTGGGGCCAGCGGCGTGTACGTCGGCGATTCAGATTGATGACGGTCGAGCGAATTCCCAGGCCTTCCCGAGCCATCTGGTGGTTGGGCTCCGAATCGTATCCGCCGCCTGCCAACAGGCGGTCGATCTCCAGATTCCAGCTTGCCTTGAGCAGGGCTTCAGGAAACAGCGGTGCATCGTAACCGGGTCCCACCGTGGCCAGAGCCGCGGCGATCAGATGGCTGGAGGTGTGGCAAACCAGCGTCAGCTTCGGGAACTTCCGGTAGCGGTAACGGCGGTTGCCATCGCGTCGGCGGCAAGCGTAATGGGCGGAACGAACGGTCGCCTCCAGCCCGGTGGAGTCGATAGCCGCTTGGGGGTTGGCGTCGATCAGTCCACGCCGCTCAGCATCCACGAAGATCGATCCGAGCAGGTTCTCAAGGCCCCCTTTTTTGCCAGCCGTTGGCGGGCGTGGAAAAGGGTGGTGTGGTGCGGAATCTTGGTCAGTCCCAAGATGTTTTTCAGGTCTAACAGATCGCACAGGAGCACGACGATTCCCCGATCGTCGGTCTTGAAAAACTGTTCTAAAGCCAGAATTGCTATGAGCTGGTGCTGGGTAAAATCCTTTTTCGAATACTTGGACGAGTACGCCGGAATGGCTTGGCGGGCGACCTCCACGGCCTTCCTGACCAACGCCACCGGCGAACGCGTCGCAACGCGTCGCTGGGGGGGTATCCATACATAGTTGTACGAAATAAACTTATCATGGATCGAAGGATTTCAGCAGAGCAGATTGCATACTAATTACCGGTACGAAAATGTATAATACTGCATTGGGCAGCCATCGAACGGTGCTCGTTGGTGAAATCTGCGAATATAAAAAGTGGGTGGTCAAAGGCGAGAACATTTTGGCAGACATTCCGATTCCACAGTCCGCCAAATAGCTTTTTAATTAAGTCCGTTTAACTTCTCTTTTAATCACGTGATCTTGGCTTGCCACTATAAGCATCACATTGTGCGAAACCCTTGATATAAGTCCAAGGTTTTATTGGATTCTAGCTTTCTTCTTTCGCCATAACGTTATACTCCGCCCATGCGACAAGACGGCCGTCCCATCGATCAGCTTCGACCGGTTCAAATCACCCGGCAATTTACTCAAACGCCTGCGGGTTCGATTCTTTGGAAACAAGGCAGCACGATTGTGCTGTGCACCGCATCGATTACCCCCTCGATCCCGCCGTGGTTCAAAGCGGACAAACCCGGCGGCTGGCTCACCGCCGACTACGTCATGCTTCCCGGTTCCACGCCGCAGCGCAAAGACTGGCCAAAAATCGGCCACACCGATTCGCGAGGCACGGAAATCCAGCGTCTGATTGGTCGAACGATTCGCGCAGCCGTCGATCTGTCGAAAATCGGACCTCACACGATTCATGTCGATTGCCAGGTCCTTCAAGCCGATGGCGGTACGCGAACGGCTTCGATCTGTGCGGCATATCTCGCGCTGGCGGATGCGATCGACAAACTGCCCGCCCAGGTGCCCCCGCCCAAGAGCATGATGACCGCCAGCTACGACCCCAAATTTTACGATCCGAAACACGCCCTGGTCGATGAAATAGCAGCCGTCAGCGTGGGCATCATCGATGGCGAAATTCGACTTGACTTGGATTACGCCGACGACAGCCGTGCCGAAGTCGATATGAACGTCGCCTACACCGCTCGCGGGCGTTTTGTCGAAGTGCAAGGCTCCGCCGAGAACGGCGGCGGGTTTGACGGCAAACAAATGCAGCAAATGCTCGATCTGGCGGTCGCCGGCTGCAAACAGCTCATGAAAATCATGAAAAACCAATAACACCCAAGGCGGGATTTTCGGCGGCTTGCACGATAAAATATTCCCGGAGAGTGGCGATGTTTAGACTACCTACTACGATTGCTTTGCTTTTATTTCTCAGCTCGTGTGCATCCAAAGGCGATGCCCCCGCAGCAGCCGACCCCGCGCCGGTGCCCATTGCAGCCGCGAATCCTAAACCCGCTGCGCAGCAGACCCGAACGCCCGCCCTATCGATTCCCAAAGGTGCGCAGTACACCATTTACGCCGGCCGAGTCGAAGGCGACTCACACGTTCTCCGCGCTGATCGGGACAAAGCCGCCCTCATCGCCAGCACCGGCATGAAAGACTGGTACGTCGTCCACAGCGACGCGCAGAGCATTATCTATTACGGCTTTTATCGTTCGATCAACGATCCCAAGGACCAGGCCGAAACTACCCGCGCTCAAACCGACCGCCAGAAGATTCTGCTGCTTGGCGACAAGATGGGCAATCGGCCATTCGCGCAGGCACTCTTTGTGGAACTCACCGCGCCCGATCCGGCTGCGCCCCCGCAATGGGATCTCACCACCGCCAAAGGCGAATGGACATTGCAGATCGCCGTGTACAAGGGAAGCCCCGACCGCAAGCAGGCCGCAGTCGATGCAGTCGCTGAAGCGCGCAAGGCCGGCGTCGAAGCGTATTATTATCACGGCGAAAGCGCCAGCCTCGTTTGCGTCGGTTCGTGGCCGGAAAGTGCAGTGCGTGTCAACGACACCAGCAAGCCGCAAACCAAGGGCGATCCCACCAAGCCGCTGATGGTCGTCCCCATGAGCAACGACAACGAACTAAATCAAGCCTTCGACAGCGTCGCGCGCGACACCAACATGCAGATCGTCCGCCCACAGGTCGAAATTCTCGACCCAACTCTTGAAGCCGCGCATCGACAGTATCCGCACAACCACATCAACGGCATGCTGATGAAACGCAACGTCAATGGTCAGGAAGTGTACGATGGCTCATTGATCCATCGCATTCCACACACGGCCGTCGCCAAAACCAATGGACCGCTGAACACGCCCTCCGGTGCCGACCGTTCGCCCGCGTACGATCCGAGCTATCGCCCTGAGTTGCCGCGACAGGAAATTCGCACGCAACCCCCACCGCAGAACGGTGGACGCTTACGATCCATCGGACAATAAAACTTCGATTAGCCACAGAGAGGACAGAGGACACAGAGTAAAACAATTCCTATTTTTCTTCTCTGTGTTCTCCGTGATCTCTGTGGCTCAATTCTTTTCTACAATGACCAAAGAAATCCTCATCGCCACCGCCAACGCCGGGAAAGTAAAGGAATTTCGCGAAATTCTCGGAAATTCCACAGGCTGGTCGGACCTATCCCAACATGCGCAAGTGTCCGCGCCGGAGGAAACCGGCACCACATTCCGAGCCAACGCCTGCTTGAAAGCCGCGTATTACGCGACGCTTCTCAAAACCTGGTCCCTCGCGGATGACAGCGGCCTGGAAGTCGATGCCCTCAACGGTTCGCCCGGCGTATTGAGCGCGCGATGGGCCGCCTTCAATCACGCCGGCGAAGGAGACGCCGCCAACAATGCGCTCCTGCTCAAGCAATTGGAAAACGTCCCCGATGAAAAGCGAACCGCCCGGTTCGTCTGCGTGCTGGCCTTGTCCGATCCGCAAGGCCGAATCATCCTGACCGCCCGCGATCACGTCGCCGGCCGAATCATCCACGCCCCGCGCGGCAGCAATGGATTTGGTTACGATCCACTCTTCTATTTCGAAGAATTCGGCAAAACCACCGCTGAGCTTGATCCCGAACAGAAACATGCAATTAGTCATCGCGGTAAGGCGCTGAGGCAAATGCGAGGGCTGCTAGGACGAAATCCGCCGATCCAGTAATTCCTCATAGTGTGCATAAGAAGTTCATCTCTCACCCTAAACTAAGCAACGCGCATTGGATGGCGGACTGCAATTTGATACACTGCCAAGATCATGGGAAAATCGCGTCCCTGTTATTCTTAAGCAATATTCGGCTATCAATCCTCACATCGTTGTCCCCCCATCTCTTTGAGAATTGCAGAACGATTTTAATCGTTTTCGATCACGCCGTTTTCATGCGCTTGTCCAACATCCGCCAGTTCTTGCACGACCACTGAAGCGAAGATGGCATATTATTCACTAGCCTATTCTTTACGCACATCATAGCCAACTTTTTCGCCGCATCTGCTGCTTCACGGTTGTGTTTCAGACGCGGACCCTCTTTGGACTCATCTGCGTTTCCTGTTATAAGGAAGTCGATCCAGTTTTCGATACGGTCTTTGGCAAAGATGAATACAATGCGTTCAAATTGTTCTTTCGTGATCGCTTGTGCTTGCGCTTCTTGCCAGAAGAGTTCGCGAAGCGCGTTACCGTCGTCACAGTTGTCGTCACAATCAGCCCATACCATCAGCGTTGTATGACCACCTGCGCTCAGGCATCGCTTAAGCTCCTCGGGCGTTCGCTTGATTACCTCTGACCGGCTTCCGCACGGTTGGGGCCGGACAACGTTGCTACCGTATACCCGAATCCAAGCTGGCTTGAGGGTTTTCATCAGCTTATTGATGAATACCTCGTCAATACTTTGCCCTTTCGCCCCTTCGCATAGACAAACGATCTGCGTTCTACTCGCCACTAGCCCACCCCCTTGCGATTGCTTCACCAGCTGTCATACCGTCCGGCACCTTGAGCGGCCCAATCCGTGTTGGTGAGGTGTGGCTGTCTCGCCAAAGATATCGCCCATTTGCTTCCCCGCTATTGCTAAGGATTTCCGGGTGATGGGAAATCAGCACAAGTTGGTGTTTCTCGTCGAGCAGCTCACGCATCGAAAGCACCCAAGGCTGAAGCTCTGGCATGCCTACGAAGTTGTCTGGCTCGTCGATAAACACTGTGCGGGCCGCGCCGGTTTCAATTGCCGCACGCACCATATACAACGCAATCAACATCCGCTCCCCATCGGACAATTTTCCGGAGAATAGTAAAATGGGTTCTCCGCTCTCATGTTCGAATCGCAATTGAAGCGCCTTTGCATTCAATCCGACGTCTTCAAGTTTGAACGAGAGCAAATCCGGCCAGACGTTCTTTAGCGAGTCCCGTAATGCATCTCTCCACTCGTCATCTTGATACAGAGAGCGATACCAAGATGTAAGATTGGTCATCGACAAATCCGGATGCCGCGCCTCTGACTTACTCTCAGGTTCCATCGAACGTGGATTTGGCCGCAGGATGAAAAGCTTGGCGACTTCTGCCTGCAGAAGCGTGAGCTTCGCAATGCTTCCTCGCGGTTGGATTGCAGCGAGTGCAGACTGACGCCAGTCAAGCGGAAAACTTGACTGGTTACCATCAGCCCGCTGTATTCGCACCCCATCTAGATCTCGCTCAAACAACGGACTTCCATCGCAATGCGCCTTTTCTGAAATAATTCGCGGCTTCTCAAATTCCGCCTTCTGTTCGATGTGGATGAGATAATCGAACCAATACCCGTCAGCGCTTAGGCTCAATTCAAACTGTTGCGTTGTTGCATTATCATCCCACCGTGGAAACTCTAATCGCGGCACGTCCTGCTCCCCTGTCCCGCCCAGCAAAGCATCCCCAGTCCCAAGATTGCGTAGCAGGCGAAGCGCATCGAACACCGAGCTTTTGCCCGCGCCATTAGGACCGCACAAAACGGCAAACGAGTCAAATTCCGCTTTAAAGTTCACGAGGCAACGAAAATTGTTGACGTACAATCGCGTGATCATTCTAATATCTTAATTGATTCGGAGCACACGTCTATCATTCTTACGACCACAGTGCCAGTTGCAATGGTGCTTCTTTTCTTTTACGTTGGAGAGTTCTATGAAGCTAGGCTGAATTTAATTGATGGAGGCTTAATTACTGAAATAGCGGTTGTCGACATGACCGCTTTTTTGTTGGTTTCGCTTTAGAATTCTCGCCGTTACGACGGGAATTGAATAGCAAATAAATGCGATGGCCAGCCCTTTTCCCTCAAAATTCGCCATTCCATTGACATCCCCCCCATCGTTGGATTCAACTCTTGTCCATATGAGTCGCATTTTGGTAGCCGTCAGCAGTTCATGGGCGTCGCAACGGCTGGTGGAGCCCGTCAGTGACCTTGCCAAACGATTGAACGCCGATGTATTGGTCGTCCATGTCTCCCGTCCCAGCGGCGGGCAAACCCGCGAACAGGAACAGGCCGACGGCGAAGAAGCCGTCCGTCTGCTCAGCGAAAAACTTCAGGAACGCGGCGCAGCCGTACAAACGCTGCTGATGTTCTCCGATGACATCGCCCGCGCGATCTTCAACACCGCCGCCGAGCGGGATATTTCGCTGATCGTCCTGGGTCTGACCGGCAAAAACATCTTCGCCCGATTACTGGCCGGAAACGTGCCGGTGGAATTGATCAAGGCCACCAAGGTCCCCGTCCTGCTCCTACCGCCCGACTGGGCCAAGCCGATCTAAAGTGGCAATGATTGTGCAGGCAAACATATCAGAGCCACGAAGTCACGAAACAACGAAGTCAGCACGAAGATGGTTAACGGTTTTTACCGCAGGTTTTGAGCGAAGCGAAATCCGCCCCCTCGGGATCGCTGATTACGCAGACAAGGCATTCATCCACGAATCAGCACGAATCTTCACGAAGGTCAGATAATCCATTCGAGTTCATTGATATTGATTCGTGGAAGGAGCTTTCTTCGTGCTGTCTTCGTTTCTTCGTGTCTTCGTGGCTCTGCGACCTGCGAGCATTTATTGCACAAAATTGGGGGTGGGAAAATCGGCTGATATAAATCGCTGAAACGTTCGCCGCTTTACTCTCGGGAGCAGACACAGATGATTTCACGGATTCTTTCGCGGGGAATACCTGCGTGTGCGTTGGCAGTGTCGGCCATTTGTTTGGTTCCATCGCCCCGGTCGATGGCGGGGACATTGCCTGGGGCAGAGCGGGCGGGGTTTGGTCAGCCATTTCCGGCAGCGGACCAGCGCTGGCCGGTGATGGCGATGATCAATACCGAGCCGCCGATCAATCCGGCATTTGGCGCGCAGGAAGGTCGCGCCCCCACTTCTCAGCCCGCACCAAGCGAGCGCGTGCCGGCGTGGGAGATGCCGGCAGTGACCGTCGTGGGACAGGCGGAATCGAAGTTTCGCGAGGATGATCGCATCGGCACGTATCAACAGCCACGCTGGACGGCAGACCGGCGCTTTCCCGGCGTGAGGACGTATGTCATTCCGGAAAACAGCGTGGAGTTTGAATACTGGACGCGCGTGGATGTGGCGCGGCATGGACCTTCGGAAGTGCAGCATATGTTTGAGCTGGAGTTTGGACTGCCCTACCGGTTGCAGCTTGACCTGTATGCCATCGCCCGCTCGGAAGGCAGCGGCGGAGAAACGTTCTTCGATCAGCAGATCGAATTGCGTTACGCGTTTGCGGATTACGGGAAGATCTGGGGCAACCCGGCTCTATACTTGGAATACGCTCATCGCGAGGAAGCGCCCGACAAGGTCGAAGCCAAGCTGCTGCTGACGGGTGATCTTGGGCCGGGCTGGCATTGGGGTCAGAATTTATTGTTTGAAGCAGAGACCGCTGATGAGCATGAGTTTGAATATGGATGGACCGGCGGATTGAGCTATACGGTGATCGACCAGAAGTTGTCGGTTGGCGCCGAAGCTCAGTTCTCGCTGTTCGATGTGCAGCACAATCGCGGGTCGTATACGCATGAGGCCTTCATCGGGCCCAGCGTGCAGTGGCGGCCGATGCCGAGAATGCATCTGGACCTGGCCCCACTGATCGGGATCGGCAGTGAAAGTCCGGCAGCGAAGATTCTGTTTGTCTTCGGGTACGAGTTCTAAAGAGAATTGGATCGTAAAAATTTAGCGGCCCCGCTCGCGGGGCGTTTCTTGGTCATGCGACTACCAAGTCACGCCCCGCGAGCGGGGCCGCTAAACGTTGGGTGGGGATGAATTATTTGGGTACGTACTTGGCGGGGTCTTTGGCGAACTTGTCCTTGCATTCATCCGAACAGAAATAGTAAGTATGTCCGTTGTACATATACTGCGGGGTCTTGGGATCGACCGCTACATCGATACATGCCAGGTCGAAGTTCATCTTGCAGACCAGACAATCGGCGTGAATGACGTTGGCGGATTGTGTGGTGGGCGCTGCTTCGGCAGCGCAGCCGGCGCTGAGCAGCGCTAGGCCCAGCGCCATGAAGAGTGCGAACAGATTGAGACGTCTCATTGCTGATTCTCCACTAAAACGAAAACGACATGGTGATGGCGACCTTGAAATCGACCTTGCCCTGGTCGCCGTTGAGTTCCTGCCAGACCGGAACGGACGGGGCCACGGTGATGGCAGCGAGCGGGCTTAATCGCACGCGCACGCCCGGAGTGAGATACAGTGTATTGCCCCCGCTGTTGGGTTCGGAGTCGCCATCGACCTCGTCTTTCTGCAGAAATACGTCGTTTGCTTCGAGAAAAACGCTGTATTGCGGGAAAGTCTTGATCGATTCGGTAAGGCGATAGGCCAGCGCAACGCCGGTATCCAGGCGGTCTCCGACCTTGATGCCATCTCGTTCCAGGCGAAAGGTGTAGATGGCGCTGGCATCGAGCGTGATGCGAGGCGTGAGGAACCGGGAATATCCGATGCCGACGGGGAACCCCCACCGCCCGGTGCTGGGCTGATCGGTGGGCGAGAGCAGTTCGCCGTTTTCGAGGCGCACATCATCATCGCCGGTTGGAAAAATCACCCCGCCGATGAGTGCGACGTTGCCGGTCCAGCCTTGCAGGACGCGGTATTTCGCGATGAGCGACAGATCGGTAAAGCCATGCGGATTGGTGTGGGATGTTTCGACGGGCCCGCCGCCTTCAGCATCGGCGGAGAGGAAATCATCGCCGGCGAAGTATCCGATGCCTCCGCCGATCTGGAAATTTTCGGTGATGCCGTACGCCAGTTCGAGTGATGTGAGAAAACCATGGTCGAGCGCGTCAAAATCGCCGGACTTTTGGGCATGGCGAATGGCCTCGCTGGTGGAGAAGTGCTCGAACTTGGAAAAATCCTCGCGCAGGGAGATTTCGAAATGCCCGGGTTTGAGCGTTTCGCCTGAGACGGTGGAGCTGCCTCCGCCCGAAGCGCCGGGGCCATGATTTGCTTGTAAATTGGAAACAGTGATTAGAACCAGAACGCATGCAACGACAACCGTCCGCATGAGCGGACGGCCAATTGCCGAACGGTACATAGTAACCCTCATTTATTCGAATTGTCTTTGAAGAAGCTAAAACACCACTTCGCGTCAACCGAAGGAGGGAGGCCCGCGTGCCGGGCCAGTGAGAACCAGATCAGCGGGAAATGGACAGACGAGTTTGGCGATTTCAAGGGTTTGAAGAAACTCGCCCGGTTCAAGATTCACCGGCAAAACAACCGCCGGCATCAGGTGGGCCGACAGATAACAGACGGCGCAGTTCGAAGGCTTTGTCGGCGTGGATTGATCGGATTTATCGGAATGGCGGCAGCAGGGAGAAGAACCCGGAATTGGCACAGCCCCTCGCGTGTGCGCGGGGATCACGATGCTGGTGAACGTGAACCAGAAGAGCGCGAGAATACACCGAGTGATTCGCCGAGCCACAGAGCGGCAAAATAGCGAAGAGGAAGCGCGGATGCAACAAATGCGAAAAAATAAAAAATGACTTAAAAAACATAGCCGCTGTGTGGTTCAATCCAAGCGGATTCGATCGCCGACTTTGAGTTTGAGTTGTTTGGCGGCGTTTCCATCCCGTACAGCGATTTCGAGCAGCCCGCTGGACCCGATAAGCGCCAGCGGCACGCCGGGTGCGACATCGCCGTATGTTCGCTTTAATTTCCCGAGTTTTTTTCCGTGAACAAGCACGTTCTTAAACTTGATTTTGCCGAGCAAACCCTCGCCGATATTGGTCATCGCGTTGCCGAAATGATCGAAATAGATGATCTGGCCTTGCCGGGTTTTTGAAGGAGCAATGTCCAGCAGAATCGGTTTGACGTTATTGCGGGCGAGCGAGCCGATTCTGGCATCAGACGCAATCTTGCCCGCGACCGGTCCCAAGACATCCCGGCCATGAAACGTGTTGCTGGCCTTCTTTGGCCGCCAGGTGAGTTCAAACGCTTTTGCACCCGATCGACTTCGCCAGGCCCAGGTGATCAGACCATTATCCGGGCAAACGACAAACTGCCGTTTGATCTTTACAACGATGATGCGCCGTTGGGTCCCAACTCCCGGATCGACCACCGCCAGATGCACCGTACCTGGCGGAAACCCATCGATTGCCCTCTCCAGCACGATCGAACCGCGAAGGATGTCGTGCCTTGGAATTTGATGTGTGACATCGATGAGCCGGGCATGCGGGCAGTTTTTCAAAACGGCTGCCTTCATGGCAGCCACGTAATGGTCCGATGCGCCAAAGTCGCTCGTCAACGTCACGATCGGCATCGCTCGGTGCATGAATCACAGGGTAGATGTTGGTTAATCGATGGTCAATTCATGACGCGACCAATGTCATTGGATGCGATACAATATAAAAAGTATGAGCCGTATGAGCAGGCCGGTTTCTCAGGAAGTGATGATCCAGACGCAATTGATTCGCCGCGGGATACAGGACCCGCGCGTGATCGAAGCGTTGCGAGCCGTGCCGCGCGATCGATTCTTTCCCGAATCGATTCGCCACGAAGCCTATTCAGACCAAGCTGCGCCCATCGGACACGGCCAGACGATCAGCCAGCCTTATATTGTTGGCCTGATGACCAATGTGCTGGATGTTCAACCCAACCATAAAGTTCTGGAAATCGGTACGGGCAGCGGATATCAAACCGCGATCCTCGCGAAACTGACTCGTTCGGTTTACACCGTCGAACGCGTCAAGCCGCTGCTTGACACCGCATGGGAACGTTTGATGGACCTTGGAATTCGTAATGTTCATTTCCGGCACGGCGATGGCACAACCGGCTGGCCGGAGGAAGCGCCCTTTGATCGAATGCTCATTGCCGCTGCCGCCCCGCAAATTCCGCAGCAGCTATTGCTATCGCAATTGGCCGATGGCGGGCAGGCGGTGCTGCCGGTTGGCCAGGACGATCAACAGGTACTGGTTCGAGTCGTCCGCCATGGCCAGGATTTACAATCGTTCGACGTCTGTCACTGCCGCTTCGTCCGATTGATTGGCCAGGAAGGCTGGCGGGAAGAGGACAAGGAAACAAGGGGACAAGGAGACCCGGGGACGAGGTGAAAAATGGCGCACTGACATCCTCTTCCCCACTCCCCTACCCTTGTTCCCCACTCCTGAATCTAACGAACGTCGGCCCCGCCCGAGCGAAACACCTTCGCGCGCTCGGCCTGAATTCCCTCAACGATCTGCTCGAATATTTCCCGCGCGATTATCGTCACGAATTTGCCGAAGGCACGATTCGACAGCTTGTGGCTGATGAAATACAGACCGTGCGCGGCACAGTGGTCGCCGTTGATTATGTTGGAGCGCACCGCCGGCCTCGGTTTGAAGCGACGCTTGAGGATGAAGCGAACAAGCTTTCGCTCGTCTGGTTCAATGGCTCTTACTTACGCTCGCGAATTCATCCGGGGCTATTGCTGCGCGTGCGCGGCAAGGTGCGGTTCTTCCGTAACATTCCACAGATGGCCAATCCGAAATGGGAGGTGATCGAGGAAACGACCGAGACCGTGCAGGAGCCGACGTTTCGCCCGGTTTATAGCGCATCAGGACAGATCAGCAGCGACGCGATCGCCGGAATCATCCGCGACAATCTCGATGCGGCCGTCGAATCCATTGAAGAATGGTTTTCATCGGAGCATCTGCGCAAGCGCGATTTGCTTGGTCGCAGGGAGGCGTATCGCCTCATTCATTGCCCCGCCAATCTGGATGAAGCCGCCCGCGCTCGCCGGCGATTGGTCTACGATGAATTGATGCTCCTGCAACTGGCGCTGGCCTTGAGCAAGCGTCAGCGCAGCGGACGATTCAGCGCTCCGGTCATGCGAATCGATAAGCTGCTCGATTCGCGAATCCGAGCGCGTTTTCCGTTCGAAATGACGCTGCCTCAACACCGCTGCGTACATGAAATCGTCAACGACCTGCGCAGCGGCCGGCCGATGAACCGCCTGCTGCAAGGCGATGTCGGCAGCGGTAAAACCATTGTCGCGGTTTATGCCATGCTCGTCGCAGTCGCAAACAAGATGCAGGCGGCGGTCCTCGCGCCAACGGAAATCCTGGCCGAGCAACACTATCTGACACTGAAAAACCTGCTGCGTGAATCAACGGTTTCCATCGAACTATTCACAAGCCGCACGAAAAAACAGGCACGCGGCAAACTCCTGAAGTCCCTCGACACCGGCCAGGTTCACCTGGCTGTGGGAACCCAGGCGCTCATCCAGGAAGACATTGAATTCGCCAACCTCGGCCTGGTCGTTGTTGACGAACAGCACAAGCTTGGTGTGGCCCAGCGCGCGGTTTTGAAGGCCAAGGGGTATTTGCCCCATTACCTTGTAATGACAGCCACACCGATTCCGCGAACGCTCGCACTGTCATACTTTGCCGATTTCGATTTGAGCGTGATCGACCAGCTTCCGCCCGGCCGAAAACCGATCCGCACCAAGTGGCTTCCCGCCACGCAAGCGGCCAGCGCGCACGAATTCATATGGGGCGAAGTCGGCAAGGGAAGACAAGCCTACGTCGTTTTGCCTCAGATCGATGATGATGGGATGGACGAGGTCAAAAGCGTAAAAAAGGAATTCGACCGCTTATCGGCCGGGCCATTCAAAGGCCTGCGCCTGGGAATGATTCACGGGCAGATGACGACCGATGAAAAAAACAAGGTGATGAGCGATTTTCGTCACCATATGCTCGACGTGTTGGTGGCTACCACGGTGATCGAAGTCGGCATCGACGTACCCAACGCCACGGTCATGCTGATCGAAAACGCCGACCGATTTGGATTATCTCAACTGCACCAGCTTCGCGGCCGAGTCGGACGCGGCGGGGAAATCTCGCACTGCCTGCTTGTCTGCGATGCCAACAGCGACAGCACCCGCGCCCGCATGAAAGCGATGGCCAGCACATCCGATGGTTTCCAAATCGCCGAGATGGACCTGAAACTTCGTGGCCCCGGCGAATTCTTCGGCCTCCGCCAGCACGGCTTGCCCCCTCTCAAGCTGGCCGACATCACCAAAGAATTGGAATTGTTGACCATCGCCAAGGAAGATGCGATGGAACTTCTCGACCGTGATCCAAATCTGAGCGACAAACAGAATCATCACCTCCGCGAAGAACTCATGCGACGATTCGGACAGACACTGGCCCTTGCGCAGGTGGGATAATACAAGTCTGCCTGACACGTACATCGACACTTCTCATCCAGTACAGGCCGAAAGAAAATATTTGAAGATTGCGCGCTGCGCGCGATTTTGGCGCAACCTGGGACCTATTTAGAGGAGGTCGCGTGAATTTGCGTTGGAAAGGAAGCCGCGAGAATGTCCAGCCATGTCCCAGGCCTATATGAAACAACGTGGGATTTTCATTCCACCATGTTCCGCTGTGTTCCCGGGCGTTCCACTACGTTCCAAACTTTGCAAATATGCAAAACGAACCCACGGCCGCCCAGATTAACAAGCGAAGGTCTAAACGGCGGTCCACATATCACCAACCTGATGGGCCACGATTCGATCTCGATCCGCCCCGGCGATGCTCAGGAGGCGCTGCATCGGCTCAGCCATCGGCTCATGGCTCAGTCGAAACGTGCTGTGATGCATCGGAAGCAAGCGCTCGGCCTTGGCGTGGTGGGTCATTTGCCAGGTCTGTTCAGGGGTGGCATGGCCTTGAATCCACGGGTTGTAAGCTGCGATTCCCAGGATCGCCAGATCAACTTTTTCCAGGTGCTTGAAATGCTCGTGATACGCGCTGTCTCCGCCGTAAAGAACTCGATGAGTGGGCGATTCGATCAAATAGCCGTTGAACCCGCGATGTGTGTCGTGAAAGGTTCGCGCGCCCCAATGTTCGACGCGTTGCGCGGTGATACGAACCGACTCGATTTGTTTCGATTCGCCCCATTTCAGTTCGGAGACATTGGCAAAGCCAAGATCGTCGATCAAATCGCGCGTGCCAGCCGCGGTAATGATGGGAATGTTTTTCGACAATCGATGGAGCGTCGGGCGATCAAGATGATCGAAATGCGCGTGGGAAATCAAAATCAAATCAATCGGCGGAAGCTCACTAAGTTTCAAAGCCGGCGCAATGAATCGCCGAGGTCCCGCGCTCAATGGACCCAAGCCGATGCCCACGCGGCTCGACCAGACCGGATCTGTCAGAATCGTCATGCCGCCAATGCGCAACAGCACGGTGGCATGGCCAATCCAAACGGCGGCAAGATCGTGATAGTTCCAGTTCGAAAGATCGGGTTTGCATCGCGCGCGAGGAGGCGGATTCAATTGATCGAAAAAGCGCAGACGCCCCCGGCTGCGCCCCAATCGATCCGCAAGGCGCAAAACCATAGGCCGCTTCTTCGCCCAGTCCGTGTACGCACGCCAGGTCAAATCCCGTCGCTCCCGTCTGGCTTGGCAGGATTAGTGAGAATCGATTTCCACGCCGGCCGGATAATGGTCGCTGGCATAGCGCGCCAATCGATCCTGCTCGATCCATCCGCTGCGAATCTTAGCAGGCTCAATGCCATAACTGAAAATATAATCCAGCCGTTGCCCCGGATATTGCGTGGTGAAACTCGCCGTCCTGGCTGCCAATTCCGGTTTATACGCAAAAAGCGTGTCGAGATAACCGGCATCGAGGATCGTTTGCACGACTTGCCGGGGAATTCCTGCTCCATTGTCTTGCCATGCTTTGCGGGTGACTGCGGTGCATTTTTCAGGATCGATCTGCTGATAAGGCGCGTTGCTGTTGAAGTCGCCCATCAAAAAGTGCGGACGATTGTCCTTGCGGTGCTCAGCAAATGTATCGAACACGATTTTGATCTGCTTCAAACGGATATCTTCATCCACCTGGTATGCTTTTGCACGGAGGTGAATCACACCAATGTCGAATTCTTTGCCGGCGGGGTCGATAACGGTGGCCTGGAGAAACGATTTAAGATCGAGTTTTCGCAGAGCCACGTGGTCGATGGTTTCGCGAATGGTCCAGCGGCTGAAAAGGGCCGCCCCTTTGCCGCCGGTCGCGTGAATGAAATCCATTTTGAGGCGTTTCGCAATTCGCTGCACAACGTCTGAATTTCCAGCTTCCACCAGCGCAATAACGTCCGCATTTTGAGCGAGGATCACCTCAGCCAGCGGATCGGCGCGTCCTTCGCCCCCCTCATAGATGTTATAGCTGATAAATCTCATTCGGCAGGCCGGTTGATTCTTACAGGTTATCTAATGTGATGAGAACCCCAGGGTCAAATCCTCAGCTCGTTTGCCCGAGGCCAAAACCCATCGTACGTTTGCGTGGCGGAATCGCAACTCGTTGGGAACAGAGGAGTTTATGTCCGGTAAACGCATCGGCGAATGTCTTAGCGGATTCGTGCCTCTTTCGGGTCACGACATCGAAGAGATCCTGTCGGAGCAAGGCGCCACCGGGCGCCGCTTTGGCGACATCGCGCTTCAACTGGGCCTGTGCACGCCTGAAGATGTCTGGCGCGCCTGGTGCAGCCAGCTTGCCGAAAAACCGCGACGCGTCGATCTCGATCACTTCGCCATCGATTCACAGGCCGTCGAGTACGTGCCTATGCAAGTCGCGCTCCGCTTCCACATCATGCCGCTTCGCGTGCTCGGCGATGAACTCGTCATCGCAATCGACGAGGCCGCCTACCCCGAAGCCGCCAGGGAAGTCATGGCCATTCTCGGACGCAAGGCGAAATTCGTGTTTTCGACACACGCGCAAATCGCCAAGGCGCTGCGATCGCACTACCGGCAATCAAACGCTGCCTGATTCTCCGGCCGTTGTCCAGCGAATCGCCCTGCTATTGCACGGGCACCGAATTCTGCTGCGGCGCGACATCCCGATTCACGTCCATCAGGGCGCGCGGCATCACCGTCGTGCGAATTCGGCTGGCGAGATTCGTCTGCTGAATGAAGATTTCCCGATTGACCGAATTGATTGCCCGGTCGTCCGCTCGATAGATGTCCCCGGTCAGCGTTCGCGCAATCGCGGATTCGACAAACTCGGGACGCGATATTTCCTGCCATTGGGCGCGAACGACGACCGTCACCCCGGCCGGCCCATACGTCAGCAATCCCCATCGATTGGGAAGATCAGTCTTTTGGATAATCCCGGATGGCGCCAGAATGTAATGGAGATTCGCCATCGGCTGGGCAAGACATGCGTCGAACTTGCCAAGTCCAACCGCCTGGCGAAGTTCCGCTTTGGGTTTTCGTCGCTTTTTCGCGCGAAGGTTTCGCTTGCGTTCGTTCAGGCAAAGCGTCATTTGACCGTCATTGGTACAATCACGCAGGAAGTCGGCACGAGAGGCTTTTGCTTCGACGAAACAGACCTGCGGCAATGTCTGCGGCAGTTGCAGGTAATTGTAATAGGGCCGGAAAACGCCCGTTCCGACCGAATCGATGATCCCCAGGGGCGGCAGCCTTACCTCGGCGGCGATGCAGCGATACCCCATCCGAAACAGCCAGCGGCAGGCTTCCTTTTTCAACGTCTTGTGAAGATCCGTTTCTCCGGGCATGAGCACTCCATTGCTTGTGATTGGTCGAATTGCGACTGCTCCATCAATCGCCGCGATTCAATCACTTTGTTTTCTCTCCATCCACTTGCGCAATTCCGTTTCGTTCATTCGCATTTGAGCAATCGGCCCTTGCGTTTTTTCACGTCTAATCGCGATCAATTCCGCTACGATGCTGACCGCAATTTCCGGCACGGTGATTGCACCGATGTTGTAACCGATCGGCGCGTGCACGCGCATCAGTTTTTCAACCGATACTCCCTTGCTCGCCAAATCGTCGTAGATCAGCTTGATCTTGGCTTTGGAACCGATCAAGCCAATGTAACGGGCCGGGGAATCGATGACGGCCTGCAACGCCTGCCCGTCATGTCGATGACCTCGTGTGACGATTACGATATAGGTTCCGGCGTTGATTGGGAAGCGCTTCAGTTCCAATTCAATATCGCCGGTGATTCTCTGTCTGGCCGAGGGGAATCGATCTTTCGAGGCAAATTCCTCGCGGTCGTCGATCACTGTGACGTTAAAATCCAACTTGGCAGCCAGTTCCCCCAGCGCCTGCCCGACATGGCCGCCACCGGCAATGAGCAATGTCGGCGAAGGGCCAATTTCCTCGACATATTCTTTGGCAAGCCCCTTTTGCTCGTAAGGTTGCCGGAAAAGTACCGGAACCTGGTCGCTAATTGCGCGACGCAATTGATCGAATTTGCCGATCAGGTCGCGGTCGATGAATTGAACGTGAATGTCCATCACCCCGCCGCAGATCAGGCCATCGTCCCAGCCGTAATCGTGGTCGAGATTGAATTCGAGCAATTGCGAGGTCCGCTTGGCAAGCAGATCGAGTGCTCGCTTGCGAACTTCGGCCTCAACACACCCGCCTCCCAGCGTGCCGATGGTCCGACCGTCCGCCAGCACAAGCATTTTCGCCCCTTTTCCCTGAGGCGTGCTGCCATGGGTCGCAACGACGATGCACAGCACCACGGCCTCGCCGGCATTGCAACGCTGGACAATCTGGTCAAGAATCGCCTGCATCGAACGGGCGATTTTCGCCCTCAGCACAGGCGAATGCAAATGAAACTAACCCAAGTCATCCAAACCCTCGAAGAAATTGCACCGACCAGATATGCCGAGCCCTGGGACAACGTGGGACTGCTCGTCGGCGATCTTTCGAAAGATGTGTCCTCGATCATGTTGACGATCGACTACACGGCAGAGGTGGCCGAGGAAGCCAGGAGCGCCAACTGCGATCTCCTCATCGCGTATCACCCGCCGATCTGGGATGGACTCAAGAAAATCGACTCGACGAGCCTGATTTATGATGCGATTCGACGAAGCGTGGCGATCTATTCGCCGCATACTGCGCTGGATATCGCGCCCGGCGGGACCAACGACATGCTCGCAGACGCGATCGGTCTCATTCGGCCAAGCCCGCTTAAGCGGGCTTCTCCAGCGGTGACTCAATATAAACTCGTTACCTTCGTTCCCGAAGATCACGTTGAAAAAGTCGCCAGCGCTCTTTTTAACGCGGGCGCCGGCAAGATCGGCGACTATTCCTCGTGCAGCTTTCGCATCAAAGGCACGGGCACATTCTTCGGAGGAGAAGGCGCGAATCCATCCGCCGGAAGCAAGGGCAAGCTTGAGCAGGTTCAGGAGATTCGAATTGAAACGGTCCTGCCGGTGTCCGCGATCGATTCGGTCATCCAGGCGCTAAAGCAATCGCATCCATATGAAGAACCGGCGTTTGATCTAAATATGCTCGCTGCCCACCCGACAGGTCTGGGAATGGGACGAATCGGCGAAATGCCATTCACTCCAATGGCAAATATATTAGATTCAATCAAGAGAGCGTTGGAGATCAAGCATCTGCTGGTTGCCGGACCGGCCACGGGTAACATCACGAAGGCGGCTGTTTGCGCTGGCGCCTGCGGCAAACTGCTGGACGATGCAATTGCACAAAAGGCGCAGCTTTATCTTACTGGCGAGATGCGGCATCACGATGCGCTGCGCGCCGCGAGCCTTGGCATGACCGTGGTCTGCGTGCTTCATTCAAACAGCGAGCGCGCGGTGCTCAAGCGGCTGTCGGCGGAGTTGTCGAAACGTCTGGCAGCGGCTGAACCGGCGGCTCCGCTGCCGGCAATTCATCTGAGCCGGAAGGATCGGGATCCTTTTTCTGTTCTATAGGAACTGGCATTTTCGCAAAAACGGATTCAATGGCCTGAGTTAGGTCAGGACCCTTTTTCGCCCAGGTTTGCTGGAACAGGTCGAGTTGTCGCTGCGCGCGGCGCATGCAATAGTCGGTCAACTCCAGCACCTGCCGCTGCAAGGCCGGATCGTGGAGGGGAAGGTCGTTCTTGACGGAAACCTTCATCGCGCGCGATGCCAGCACGACAAAATCGTGCCACGTGCCCAGCATGTCCTGCATGCGCTTGAACGTTTTGAGCACGTCAGAAGGCAACTGATGACCCGAAGCCTTCGCGAGTTCCAACGTGTACCTCAGCGACTTGCCGGCGATGCGCAGCGCATGCGGATCGGTGCCGTGTCCCAGCCCCTGCGATTGCGCTTGGAATTCCCTGACCTGGCGATGAACGGATTGCTCGATCAGGCTTTCGGTCCTGTCGCCGGCCTCGGTCACATCGCGCCGCAGCGCGGACCAGCTCGCCAGTCGTCCCACGACTTTGATTGGCGACATCTTCTGGGTCGATTCACTGCGAGCCTTCTCGCGTTTGATCTGAAGCTGCTGTTTAAGGTAATCGACAGCAGGGGCAAATTTGCTGGCCTGTGGAATATCATCCAGATGCCCGATCATCACATCCATGTCGCGCATCGGTCCAAGCCGGCGGCGAAGCTTGCGACCCACTTTCGCAAATGGCTTGGCATGATCGGAATCCAAAACCGAATCAAGCAGTTCGACCGCGGCTTTAAGCCGGCGAGTCGTTACACGAGCTTTGTGAATCGATTCCTCGTCAAACTGCTCCAGCGCATCCGGGACCAACTGGTGCAAATCCTCCACCAGCTTGTCCAGATGCTCACGCAATGGAAACTCATCGGCCATGAGAGGGATTGTACGACTTCGTTGGGCAACTTCGAGACTTCTAAAAAATCTTAACAATCGGGTAGGATAGACTACGTGGCGGAACTGAAACGAACAAAACTGACGGTCCGGCAGGAACGGGCGATCCTGGTCGGTGTAATTCTTCCCAATTCGACCGCCGACCCGCGCGATCCGCTGGGCGAACTCAATTCCCTTGCCAAAACCGCCGGCGCCAAGGTGGTTGGACAGATTTTGCAGAAACGGTCGCGCGTCGATTCGGGCACTTACGTCGGCACGGGCAAGGTGCTCGAAATCGCGGAACTTGCCAAACAACACAAAGCCGACGTCATCATCTTCGACAACGACCTTTCACCAGGACAAATTGGCGCGCTCGAGAAGATGGTCAACGAACACGCCGAATCTCCGCCGCTGGATGGGATCAAGATTCTGGACCGATCCGAGCTGATTCTCGATATCTTCGCGACCCGAGCCCGGACCGCCGAAGCCCGGCTTCAGGTTGAACTGGCGCAGATGGAATACACCTATCCGCGCCTGACGCGCATGTGGGGACACCTTGAACGCATTCAATCGGGCGCGCCCAGCGCCGGCATCGGCGCACGCGGCCCGGGCGAACAGCAGCTTGAAATCGATCGCCGACTGGTGCGAGGCCGGATCAAACATCTGAAACAGCAGATCGTCAAAGTACAGGAGCGTAAAAGCCGCCTGGTTGCCGAGCGCACCCGGCAGCATTTCACGATCTGCATCGTCGGATATACCAACGCCGGCAAGAGCACCCTGTTCAATACATTAACGGGCGCCGGCACCTACGCCGACGACAAGCTCTTTGCCACGCTCGATACCAAAACCCGAGCATGGAAGATCGATCGCGGCGTCGAAGTCATGCTTAGCGACACGGTCGGTTTCGTTCGCGACCTGCCTCATGGGTTGGTCGCCAGTTTCAAAGCCACGCTCGAAGAAGCGATCCATGCTGATCTGCTGCTGCATGTGCTGGATGTCGGCCACCCTCACGCGCAGCAGCAGTTTGACTCCGTCCATCAGGTGCTCGAAGAAATCGGGGTATCCGAAAAACCTGAAATTCTGCTACTGAATAAGGTCGATACGCCCCAAGGCGCCGACAGTGTGGACCTGTGGCGAACGCTGAATCCGGCATCAATCCCCATCAGCGCCAAAACCGGGGGAGGCATCGATCGACTGATCGATATGGTCCTTCAGCGCGTGTCGGGTAATCAAATTCATGTGACCCTCGAAGCCGACTTGACCGATGGGCGAGTCATTTCGTTCATCGAGCAGTACGCGCGGGTGGAAGACCGCCAATTCAACGACGGCCAGATGGTCGTGAAGGCCGTCATGGATAAGCAAACGCTCATGCAACTGTCGAGGCACAAGAACATCAACATCAAATCGGCAAAACCAATGCAGATATGAACGGCTTGTGGTATTCTCGCCACGGTCAAACTTTGGGGGCGCCTATGGGCCAGAGTCATCTGATGCGGACTTTGATCTTCATTGCCGCAGTCTTTTTCTCGCTAACCGCGCAAGCCCAGCAAATGACGTCCATGGATGGCCCACGCGTGTATGCGGTCGATCGTCGCGTTTCCGACATGCCACCCGGTGACGACTTTTCCAAGCCCGAACGCGCCTATGCCTCGATCCATCGTCGCCTGGTCAGCGGCGATGATGATTGGCGAGCGATGAGCATCGCGCGTCTTGGTCCCACGCTCCCGAAGGCTTCCAGCAAACCGATTCCACTGAGAGAGCGAGCCGCACGCGGATACATCGATGCTCGAATCGCCGAGGTGCGCATCGTTTCCGAAACGATCGCCTACGTTATCGCACAATGGCCGACCAGCGGGTCGTACGATGTCCGATGCTTCGAACTCGAAGATGGTCGATGGCTCAATGCCGGCGATAGCCAATCCAACACAATCGAATCCGCCCGCAAAGTCGTCGATGATGCCTCCGATACTCGCCGCGCCAGCGCTGCCGCTCGAAAAAGTGCACAGCATTCTGCTGATTATCTCACGCCCTTCGTCCAGTTCCTGCACGATTCGGCCAAGGAGCCGAAGGAATTGATTCTCGATGCCATTCGCGATAAACGACTGGTCGCCGTCGCACAAATCCCCCACCGTCCGACCTACTGGAAACTTCTGACCGATGCCGTTTCCGACCCACGCTTCGTCGCCCGCGCAAGCGTAATCTTCATGCAGCTTCCGCAAAATAATCAGACGATGGTGGATCGTTTTCTATCAGCGCCGGCGCTCGATCCTTCGCTTGCGATCAATGTACTGCGCGATGCCGAAGAAGCCGGAGCCCCCGATCAATCCATGCTCGACTTCCTCGTCGCCATCTATAACGTCAACGAAAAACTGCCGCCCGAACAGCGAGTCAGAATCATCTGCGTCGATGCGCCACAGCCATGGAAAGTAATCCGCCAGCCATCCGATCTGCGAGCGTATGACATCAATCACGATGAGTTCATCGCTCATGCGGTTTTGCGCGATCTGCTGGCGCGCATCAACGATGCGCGACATTCACTGCTTGTTCTTGATTTCGACAACGCGCCTCGAAACCTTCGCTGGCGAACCGACGACTCGCCGGTCAAAACCGCGGGCTGGCATCTCAGTGAAGTCCTCGGCCAGCAATTCTTTATTTTCCTGCAGCACGCCCCGCAGATATCCACGCGCGGGACGGTTTCAGGACGAGCCTGCCGGGGGCTCTTCGATACTGCATTTGCGTCGAATCAGAACAATCCAGTTGCGTTCGCTTTGGCGCACAGTCCGTTTGGCACCGAGCCGTTTGATGCCAGCGCCGACCTGGATTGTTCCGGGTCATATCGCGATGGGTTCGACGGCTACCTGTTTGCCGAGCGACTCGAAAACGAGTACATGCCCCCTTCCATTACGGACTTTTACACTGAGGAGTTCGTCAAGGAGATCGACCGGCGCCACCAGATCATACATGGAAAAGGGATTGGCGAGGAGATCGGCGTGGAAGACCTTGACGCCACCAGCTTCCTTCAGTGGCTGAACCAGACCTGGGGTCAGCCTCGCGCATGGAAAGCCCACCTGGGCCCGATTGATGCCTGGCGAATCAGTCCCAGTCAACCGGCTGAACCATGATTGTTATCCACGGCACAACGATCATGAAGAACCCACGAAGGCGACACTTCATTCCCCTTGTTCCCCACTCCCCTTGTCTCCGTGTCCTTTTCCCCTCCCTCCCAAAACTCTGAAATATCTGTTCTAATTACTCGTTCACATGTCCATGACCCGGCAATTAACTGCGCTCGACACGGCGCTGGGCGCCAATCCCAATTGGCTGGCGCGATATCCGGCTCTTGAGCGCGTGCGTGGCGATCTCGCGGCTGCGCGGTTTCATATGGATCGGCCTTCCAGTGCAATACCCATGATCGCAATTTTGGGTGGAACCGGCACGGGCAAGAGCACGTTGCTTAACCGGCTGCTCAACGCCAATCTGGCTGCAGCCAACGTCAGGCGGACGTTTACCGCCGGGCCCATCGCTGTCACCAATGAACCCTCGCGACTGCCCGCCAATTGGCTTGGCGTGGAACATATTCAGGCTGCCCCCGATCAACTTCCCGCGCGAGGCGAAAAACAGCGACTGACCATCATTACTGCTGCCGCGGACCTCCTTCAAAACATTATCCTGATCGATACCCCCGATCTTGATGGGGATGAACCCGCCCACCACGCCCAAGCTGACAGTGTCTTCCGATGGGCCGATGCAGTCCTCTTTCTCGTCACTCCTGAAAAATATCAGATGACCGAGTTGCTGGCCTATTACCGGTTGGCCAAACGATATTCGATTCCCACTTTTTACGTGATGAACAAAACGCAGGAGCAGGCCGTCGTCGATGATTATCGCGGGCAGATCAAGGTGAAAAATGTTTTTGTCGTTCCGCGCGATGATGCCGGGTATGAACCGCCGGCTCAGGCCACTCTAACCGCTCTGCGCTCGTCGCTGGAAACCATCGAGTTGAAAAATCATCCCGATGCCAACGCCGCGCGCGTCGCCGATCTGATCGACCGATTGCAGGATCAGGTGATCGAGCCGATGCTCATCGATCGCCGTGCGGTGGATCGGCTGATCCAATCCCTGCGCGCGATGCAGGATGTCACGCCCAGCGTGGATGTCAATCCGCTGACCCAGCAGCTTCAACGGCGGCTTCAACAGCGAAGCGTGCTTTACCTCATGGGCCCGGGCATGATCATTCAGCGCGTCCGGCAAGTGCCTGCCATGCTTGCGCGCCTGCCGCGAACGACGTGGGACCTGCTTCGCGGCGGCAAAATCGCCGGCAACGGCCATGACGATCCGCCCGCGCCATCCGATCGACCCGACTTCCGCACGGTCCTGATCGACCAATTCCGCATCGTGCAAACCCGCATCGACGATGCGCTGCGTTCCAATTCCACCAGCCAAAAATGGATCGAAGCGAGCCCCTCGGACTATGCCGCGACAAAATTCGACCTCGACCAGGCCGGCACAATTGCCGATGAGCAGATCGCGCAGCTCCAGGCGTGGCTGGAGAAACACTGGAACGCCACCCCGCGCGACACCGCGATGATCGAACGGTTATTGAAGGTCTTGCCCGGCGGGGAAAAGCTCACCCGCTGGTCCGAAGCCGCCCCGTACCTGCTCGCCATCGTCGTCGCAACGCACCACGCCTTCTTCGGCCACATCGACCTGATGATCCTCGGTGGCTATTCCCTGGCGACCTGGCTCACCGAAAAAATCAACAACCAGGTCGCCAACCGCACCCGAGCCGCCAACAACGCCATCGCCCAGGACTTTACCGAACTGGTCAAACGACAAATCGACCGCACCTGCACGTGGTTAAACAACCAAGCCCCGACAGCAGCGCAAATCCGAAGTATGACGCAATTGATGGAAACCCTTTCTGAATTAGCAAACGGCCAAAGCGCCGCCACCCTTGCTCCCTCTTTTTTTGAGAGAGGGGCAGAATGAGGGTGCCCGCATTTGCACCGTGACTTTATGCCTTTCGAAATTCGGGTTCCTCACTTCCAGCGCACCTCGTTGCTTGGATTGCCCGTCAGGTCGTGCAATTGCACCATCGCCTGCAATGTTGGTGGCATGTACTTCATCACAACGTCCATCACGTCTTGTGGCACGGGCTTCACCGGCTTACTTTCAGATGCCTTGGATCGCCCTCGATGCAGACCATCAACCGTTTGCAGGCCGTGGTACACCATCGATGGAACTAGCTCTTGCTTCACCGCCCATTTGAACGCTCGCTTAATGACGCCGACACGTTGGTTGATAGTTCGCCGACAGAGTTTCTGATCCACGAACTTGTTCTGCACGGCCATCAACGCCTTGGGGCCAAACTGCTCCACAGGCGTCGTGCCATACAGATCCATCATAGGGCGTATCGCAAGATTTACGCGGTCAATTTCTGTTGTCGGGGTTCCGTCCAAATTGACGTAGAACTGTTCAGCGTGACGGCGGTAGGTAGGCCAAGCAGCACCTCGTTGACGCTAAGGCCCCCCTTATCGGCGGGATTCACATACACACGTCCGGCCTGCATCCATTCTGCAATGAGACGGTCATACTTTTCTTTGCTCTGTGGCGAATCAGGAACGCCAAGATAGATCATCTCACCATCAAGCCTGACGTATGCCTGATTGCGTGCTGTGTGAACACAATACGATGGGACGCGGAACTTCGTAGTAGCCATAAATGTGCCTCTCGTGGGGGCAAAAGTGTGTACCGTACACACTTGCCAGTATTCACGAGCCGCACTGCAGACCACCGGCAGGTAACCCTAAGTTCCGCGTTCAGCTAGTTTTTCGCGAAAAGCCGAAGGTGGGATTCGAACCCACAACCCCCGCTTTACGAAAGCGGTGCTCTGCCATTGAGCTACTCCGGCGAATTAACGACCAGAATAGCAGTGACAAATGATGCAGGCAAGCCGGGCACGGTCTCAGACGGCTGCGTGGAGCTGCTGTTCGCGAAGCCAAAGCGTCAGACGGCGAACCAGATCACGCATCGCATCACGCCAGTCATGCCGTTTGGAACGAGCATTCAGCGTTCCGATGGAATCCTGGGCCATCACCTTCACTTCGTAAAACTTGCCGATCCGTTGCATGGTAATGGTGAGGGCGAATTGACCGATTCTTTCGCCCGACCGAAGTGTCCGCCGCAGCCAAGCTGCCATTTGCTTGCGGTGTGACGGTTTAAGAAGCACGTTTCCGCTGTCAAGCTTAAACATCAGGCACACTCCTGAGCACGGATTATGATTCCCATTGTATCCAGCAATTGCCGTACCTTCGAACAAAAAGTGGCTGGACTAGAAGAAAAACATCCGATAACTTCCCCGCAACACGGAAAGGAGTCTCCATGGGTAAGCCACGACGCCGACGCAAGGTTGGCAGCAAAAAGCGTAAAGCACGACGCGATCGACGCAAACGATAATCGATCGATTGCAATTTCCGCTTGCGGCGAAGCACGATGATTTTTCACGTCGCGCTCAGCCGCAAGCGGATTTGCCTGTATAGTTTCCGGGCATGTCCAACCATTTTGCCGACCGATTACTCGATGCCATCGCCCGTAAGGGTTCCCCAATTTGCGCCGGCATCGATCCCATTTACGAAATGCTTCCCAACGCCGTCGCGGGCGATTCGGCCAAACGAGATCCCCACGATCTGCGATCCTGCGTCGATGCGATATTTGCGTTCACAATGAAGTTCCTGGAAATCGTCGCGCCACACGTCCCCTGTGTGAAGTTTCAATCCGCGTATTTCGAGAAATATTTGTGGGACGGTGTGCAGGCTTATTACGAACTGATCAACGAAGCCCGCGAAATGGGATTGGTCGTCATCGGAGATGTAAAGCGAGGCGATATCGGCAGCACCAGCGACGCATACGCTGCAGCACATCTGGCTGATCTTGAATTCATCGATGTTGAAGAAACGATCACGCCCGATGCGATCACCATCAATCCGATGTTGGGGCCTGATACGCTTGAGCCGTTTCTCAAAGCCGCCAGAGAAAATCAAAAAGGCCTGTTTGTTCTCGTGCGGACGAGTAATCCTGGTTCGACCGCCACGCAAGATGTGAAGCTTGCTGACGGACGCACCTGGTCTGAGATGCTGGCCGACACCTTGCAGCCGCTGGCCGAAGCGAGTGGTATTGGAACTCACGGCTACAGCCTGCTGGGCGCGGTCGTTGGCGCCACTCAAACCCAAACGATGGCCAGCCTTCGCAAACGCCTGCCCAATTCGATCTTTCTGCTTCCCGGCTACGGCACCCAAGGCGCAACCGGCGAAATGACGCGGGCTGCGTTTACGAACGGCAAAGGCGCGATCGTCTCTGCCAGCAGAAGTATTCTATACGCTCACCGCCATCCCAAAAATGCGGGGAAGAGCTGGGAACAATCCGTGGAGCGGGCGGTAAGTGACATGAAGAACGACTTATCAAAAGTTCTTGCTTGATCCAAATGGCGATATAATGCGCGCGTCCAATAAGAGGGTTAAATGACACTTTCGCAAGTCACAAAACGACTCGCAAAACTCGAGCAGACGGTTGATCGATTGGTCAACGAGCTTGACTATCGGCAGTCGGTGGAGGCCATTCGCGAAGGCCTCAAATCCGTGGATCGCGGCGAAGGTAGGTCCGCCGCAAGCTCGTTCGCCAAATTGCGACGGAAACTCAATACTGCAAAATCACATTGAAATATTCCGTACTGATTCAACCTCCGGCCGAAACCGATATTGAAGCCGCATACCACTATATCCGCGCTGATTCAAAACTTTCTGCAAACCGCTGGTTGACTGGATTGATGAAAGTAATTCTCTCGTTGTCATCGTTTCCCAACCGGTGTGGCCTAGCGAGGGAGAGCCGTGAATTTGACGAACCAATTCGCCAACTCAACTTCGGGCGTCGCCATAATGCGTATCGAATCGTATTTGCAATACGTGCGAATCAGATACGGGTGTTGAGAGTGTTGCATGGCGCGCGAGAAACTCTTCTTCGCAACGAACTGGATGCATAATGCAATCGAACACTGCTGATTTGCGAAACAAACGCGTCACTGTCGCCGGCCTGGGCCGGTTTGGCGGCGGGATCGAGGTCAGCCGGTGGTTGGCTTTGCAAGGCGCGAAAGTTCTTGTAACAGACAAGGAATCCGCTGCGAAATTGGCGGACTCCGTCGAAAAGCTGCGTGGTTTGCCGATCTATTTTCGGCTGGGCGAGCACCGCACCAGCGATTTCACCGATTGCGACCTGGTCGTGACCTCTCCTGCTATTCCTCCGACGAACGAATATCTGAAAGCCGCCGTCAGTGCTGGCGTTCCCGTCTCCACGGAGATTCGCCTTTTCATCGAGCGTTGCCCCGCGCGAATCATCGGTGTTACCGGAACCAAAGGGAAATCGACGACCAGCACTTTGCTCGGTCTGATGCTCAAAAAGCGATTCACCACATGGGTCGGCGGGAATATTGGCGGTTCACTGCTGGAAAAACTTCCGGAATTTAAGCCATCCGATCTGGTCGTGCTTGAACTCAGCAGCTACATGCTCGAGCATTTGCGCCCGGCGAAGTGGTCGCCGCACGTGGCTGTCGTCACGATGATCACGCGCGACCATACCGAATGGCACGATGGCTTCGATAATTATGTTGACTCCAAGAAAAACATCGTGCGTTTCCAATCTCAGAATGATTTTTCGGTTTTGAACCAGCACGACCCAATGTCCACGGGTTTTGCCAAGGAAGCGGGCGGGCAGGTGGTGTTCTATGGAACGGAAAATTGCCCGCTGTTCAAGCTAAAACTCTGGGGGGATCACAATCAACTCAATGCCCAGGCTGCATTCACGGCCGCCAATTTGTTTGGTGTCTCATGGGAGGAAGCGCAAACAGCAATAGCTGATTTCGCGGGTTTACCGCATCGATTGCAACTGGTTCATGAAATAAATGGCGTGAAGTATTACAACGATTCGATTGCGACCATTCCTGAAGCCGCCATTGCGGCGCTGGGATCGTTTCCTGAAAAACACGTAATTCAGATCGTCGGTGGTTACGACAAGCATCTTCCGCTGAGTGAGATGTGCTCTGCTTTGGCTCGGCGCGCCAAAGCTGTCTTGTGCATTGGCGCCACCGGGCCTTCAATTGCAAATGCAGTCAAACTGGCGGGCGGTTCCAATCCCCCCGCCATTTACGAATGCGGCGATTTGGAGACCGCCGTCAAAAAAGCAAGGCATCTCGTCACGACCGGCGACATCGTGCTGCTCAGCACCGGCTGCGCGAGTTACGATCAATTCGCCAATTTCGAATCGCGTGGCGATGCTTTCACCAGATTAGCGAAACAAGCTTAATTGTGCGCACAAAGATGCGGCTCTTTAGGGCCGCGGGCTCTTTCTTATTCGGCGGGTGCAATCGATCCCGGCCCTGAAGGCGGGGCTTGGGTTATTGACTGATTTTTTTAAGAAACTCTGCCTCCGTCAGAACCGGCACGCCAAGTTCCTTTGCCTTATCGAGTTTGCTCCCCGCACTCTCGCCGGCGACCACGAAGCTTGTCTTCTTGCTCACACTGCCGGAGGCTTTGCCACCCATCTTGACGATCAGTTCTTCAATCTGTTGCCGATCATATTTTTCCAACGTGCCCGTTACCACCACGGTTTGACCGGCCAGCAATAAATTATTGCTTTTCTTCGTCACATCGATTTTTGGATCGATGCTCGCGGCCTTAAGCGATTTGACGACGGCTTTACCCGATGGGCTGCTGAAGAAATCGTGAACAGACTGGGCAATCACTTCGCCAATCTCATTGACCTCCGCGAGTTGTTCAGTGGTGGCAGCTCCGATGGCGTCGAGCGAGCCGAAATGATTTGCCACCACATGGGCCACGCGATTGCCGACGTGCCGGATGCCCAGACCCGCCAACAGCCGTTCCAGCCCCAACGCTCGCGTCGCCTCGATATTTTTGATGATCTTGGCGGCGTTCTTCTCGCCTACCCTGCGGATTACCGATTTGCCGTTTTGTTCGCCTTCACTGGTCAAATTCGCGATTTGGGCTTCGGTCAGTTGATATAGATCGGCGAACCCTTTGAGCAGGCCGGCTGCGATCAGTTGATCGACGATCTGCTCGCCGAGACCCTCCACATACATTTGTCCGCGTCCGATGAAGGAGAGGATCCGCTCGCGCAGCTGCGCCGGGCAGGCCGGATTGACGCAACGGATATACGGCCCGTCCACCTCCTTCTCGACTTTTTCGCCGCAACTCGGGCACTTTTGGGGAGAGACCACTTTCTCCGCATGCTTGGGACGCTTCTCGATGATGACCTGCACGACCTGCGGAATGATCTCGCCCGCTTTTTCGATAACGACGGTATCACCGAAGTGAAGATCGAGCTTGTTGATTTGATCGATATTGTGGAGCGAGGCATTGGAGACGGTGGTGCCGGCCACGAAGACTGGCTTGAGGCGCGCCACGGGCGTCAGCGTACCAATTTTTCCGACCTGCCATTCAACATCTTTCAAAATCGTCTGCACCTGCTCGGCTGGATATTTGAACGCAATCACCCATCGCGGGGCTTTGCTCGTGACGCCCAGTTTTGCACGTTGGGCGAGCGAATCGAGTTTCACGACCATGCCGTCCGTCTGATACGCCAATGTGCCGCGAATTTTGGCGAAGAATTCAATCTTTTTGATGACCGCTTCGATATCAGGACAACGTTCAAAGTCCTGTGGCAACGGAAATCCCAGTTCTCTCAGCCTGTGCATGTAATCCCAATAGCTGTCATCCGGCTCGGGATGAACTTGACCAAGCCCATGCGCGACGAATCGAAGTTTTCGCGCGGCAGCGATCTTTGGATCAAGTTGTTTGAGCGTGCCTGCCGTGAAATTGCGTGGATTGGCGAAGGTTTCTTCGCCGGCTTCCTGGCGTTGCTGGTTGATGGCCTGGAACACTGCGTTTTCCATGTAAATTTCGCCGCGCACCTCCAGAATATCAGGGAGGTTTTTCCCCGTGTGCAGCTTCAACGGCACCGAACGGATGGTTTTGACATTGGCGGTGACATCGTCCCCTTTTTGCCCGTCACCTCGGGTGGCGGCGACAATGAGGCGGGAATCTTCATATCGCAGACTGACCGCAACGCCATCAATTTTGGGTTCCACGACATATTTGTATTTCTCACCGGCCAGTCCCCTTTTCACTCGCTCATCGAAGGCGCGTATTTCTTCCTCGTTGTAGGTATTGTCGATGCTCATCATCCGTACGGCGTGTTCGACGGAGCGGAAGCCATCGATCGGTTCGCCGCCGATGCGCTGGGTTGGAGAATCGGGTGTGACCAGGTCCGGGTGCTGTTTTTCAAGCGCTTCCAGTTCCTTCATCAGCCTGTCATATTCAAGATCGGTGATCTGAGGTTTGGCCAGAACGTGATAGAGATAATTATGATGATTCAGCTCGTCGCGGAGCTGCTGGATGCGCTGCTTTGCGGATTCAGCCATAAAGTGAATTTTAATCTTTCAGGACGCCAAAACGAACAAGATGACTTCGAACCTGCCGGATTGGCTGATGATCGCGGGCAATGATCTCAGCCTGCCACTCGCGGCGGCGGGCGGCTTCCACGTTTTCAAGAATATCGTCAAAAAAGACGATCTGCGAGCCGGGAATGCCAGTGACCCGTTCCACATGTTCGTAAGCGCCTGGATCGGGTTTTCTATGACCAATGAGGTGGCTGCCGAAACGATAGTCCAACTTCTCGATCGGCACCGCCGCCTTACCGCCGGCGCTGACATCCCGCCAATGAATCGGATTGACGTTGGACAGGCAGGCGGTTTTGTAGCCGGCTGATCGCACCTCTTCGATCAACTCCGCCGCGCCCGCATAGACATCGATCACATACGCTTTCCAGATGGCATCGACGTGAGCCGCGTCGACGTTGAAATGCTTGGCCAATTCGCGACACATTGGTTCGTGATCGAGCCTGCCCACTTCGTGGGCGAATACCGATTCATTCACCCGCGACTTCACGGAAATGTCCAGCGGATGGCTCAGGCGCACCGGCACCTTTGCAACTTCAGATGCGTGAGCCCAGGAGTCGCAAATCCGGACCAGCACCCGGCCAAGGTCAAAGCAAACTAACTTAACTGACGAAGACATATCTTGGATTTTGAATTTTGGACTTTGGATTTGGAATAAAGATCCAAAATCCGCAATCCAAAATCTAAAATTAAATCACTCCGGCGAACCCTTGCTTAGATCATATACCCAGCCCTGTACAGCGGGCGCCCAGTCAACCAATTCTTCGGGCTTGAAAAAAAGCTTCAGTTCGCGGGCAGCACTTTCGGGTGCGTCCGATCCATGGATCAGGTTAAATGAATTGCTTACGCCGAAGTCCCCGCGGATGGTGCCCGGCTCGGCCTGGCTGCCGAATGTCTTGCCCATCATTTTGCGGCAAATGTTGATCGCATCTTTACCTTGCAGCGCGACCACCAGGACAGGCGAACTGGTCATAAACTTCACCAGACCGGGATAAAACGGCTTGCCTTTGTGCGGTTCGTAATGGGTCTCGGCCAGTTGGGCAGGAATCTTAATGAACTTCATGCCTGCAATTTGCAGGCCCTTCTGCTCGAAGCGGCTGATGATTTGACCACAAATACCCCGCTGAACGGCGTCGGGCTTGAGAATAATAAGCGTGCGTTCCATAGATGCTTCTTCCTTTGCCTTTATCGTACAGGACGAATCAGCCTCGTTCCAGCCTTACGATGTGGGCCGAATGATCAACGGGAACTTGTCGGATGCGTACCAACGATTTTGATCTTCAAAGCAAAAGCGGACATCACATTACAAGTCACAACTCTCCACAAACGAAAAAAGCCCACGGCTAAGCCGTGGGCTTGGGCGTGATTCATGGAACCCAACAATTATTTGGGAACAAACGTAAACTGCTGACCGCCGATGGAGGCTTCCACCATCGCGCCGCCAATTGGTTTGACGAAGCAGGCCACGCCGTCGGTGTATTTTGCGGAGGCCGCAGCACCGGTCTTGAGAATCACTGCTGACAGATTCGCGGAAATCGCCAGTTTGCCGCTGGTGAAACGGTCAAGGTCCCGCTTGCTTTCAAAGGCAAGCAATTCCATGAACGCCTGGCCGCCCACTTGCAGGCCAACCGTCGCTTGCGAAATGTCGGCATATCCGATGAACATTCCCTGTTCATATACGATTCCACGGCCGTACGACCCGCCTACGATGTACGCGCCTTTACCGACATGCGGGAAAATGACGTAGCCATAGGAATGTGAAAGAAAAGCATCCAGGCTGGAATCGTCGGCCTTCATCTGTTTGATGGCATCGACAGCATCCATCTGGAGATCTTCGCGCTTGGCTTCGCTCTTCGGCGCAGTCGAGCAACCCGAGAAAGCCAGCAATAACCCCAATGCCACAATCGAAAGAACTTTGAGCTTTAGCATATCCGTTCTCCTTTGCTTAAAAGCTTGCCAAACACTAGGCACAAAATCTCAGACCGGCCATACGTGAATCCCTGAAATACGCGATGCGGAAGACTATGGCACACTATTTCGGATCAAATGTGAACTGTTGGCCGCCAATGGAGGCTTCGAGCATTGCTCCGCCGATTGGTTCGACGAAGACGGCGACACCATTGGTATAGCGGGCGGAGTCAGCAGCGCCGGTTTTCAAAATGACGGCTGACACGTTGGCAGCCAGCGACAGTTTGCCTGCGGTAAAGCGATTCAAATCCGTGCGGGTTTCAAAGACAACCAACTCTGCAAACGACTGGCCGCCCGCCTGAAGACCGACGGTCGCCTGCGAGATATCGCTGTAGCCGATGAATTGCCCCTTTTCGTAAACCACGCCGCGGCCATATGCACCGCCGACGATCAATCCCCCCTTGCCCGCCGAGGGGAAGATGGCATACCCATAGGCGCCATTCACAAACCGCGCCATTCCCGCGTCAGCCGCCTCCATCTGCCGCAGCGAAGAATTTGACTCCTCAACCAACGCCTGCCGCTCCGAGGAACTCGATGGCGCGGTCGAGCACCCCGCCAGCGCAATGATTACCATCAGACCAACGGCACATCCAATTGCCTTGCCCATGCGATCTCCATTTCACTGATTGTCCGAGCTTACAGATTTGCAGAGTCCAACGAATTGTCAACGTTTATACCGCATTCGGTCTTGTCCGTCTCCGCCCACCTGCCCGAGCGCGGATCTTCACCGGGCAGAACATTGCGCGTGCAGCTTAACGGATTGCAACCGATGGACGGATATCCCTTCTCCACCAGCGGATGATACGGCAAATCGTATTTCTTCATGTACATGCCGACATCGCGACTGGTCCAGTTCAGAATTGGGGAAATCGCATAGCAGTTATACCTCGATTCCCAATTGATGAACTTGAAGTTTTTACGTTCGGGCGTCTGCTCCCGCCGCGTGCCGCGAAGCCAGGCTTTAGGTTTGAGTTGCTTGAACGCGCGTTCAAATGGCTCGTTCTTATTGACACCGCAGCATGCTTTGATGTCTTTTCGCCAGGTCGGATTGTCTTCCCCGGCCTGTCGAAGATAGGCGATCGGATCGTTTTTCGTGCGGTAAGTCCACACATTCAGATTGAACCGATGGCGCAGATTCTCCATGAATTCGTATGTCTCGGGGAAGAGGTAGCCCGTATCGACGAAGATGATGCGAATATCCGGCTTAACGGCCGTCGCCATATGCAACATGACTGCCGCCTGTTCGCCGAATGAGCTGGATACGACCAAATCGTTGCCAAATTGCGCAACGGCCCACTCTACAATCTTGCCGGGTTCCGATGCTTCGAGCATCGGATTAATGGCATCAAGGTCGGGTTTATTATCAATGGCCAACGTCATGTTCAACTAGCCTGCATTCTTTGCTGCCTGAATTTCCTCTGCCAATCGATCGAAGAACTCGCGTGGGATTCGGCGCTTGGCGGCGACGCCGAGTTTGACGTCGGGCTTGTTCGAGCCGTGGAAGTCGCTTCCGCCGGTTTTGAGAAGGTCGTATCGGTCGGCCACTTCGTTGAGCAGCCTGACTTCAGCGTCATTGAAATCGCTGTGAATGACCTCAACCCCTGCCAAGCCGAGATCGGCCAGCCTCTTAATTTCGTGTTCGATCTGAGCGAAATTCTGCCTTCGAAGCTGAGTCGGATGCGCCAGAACCGGCAAGCCGCCTGCACTGCGGATTCGCTCAATTGCATTCGAAGGCGAAAGACGTTCCTTATCGAAATATGCCGGCGCGCCCTGGCCGATGTATTTATTGAACGCCTCCTTGATTGTGCTCACATATCCCTTGCGATGCAGAATGGCGGCCAGTTGCGGGCGACCCAGCACGCTGCCTTTGGCTTCGTTCTCCCATTCCTGCATCGTGACCTTGACGCCCATCTCATTGAGTTTGGCGACGATCCGCGGATTGCGATTGTCGCGGCCTGCGATCAATGTCTCGGTGAGAATTTTTAGCGAATCATTTTCCGGATCGACGCCGTAACCCAGGATATGCATCGTCCCTGGATGCGGATATTCGGCCGATATTTCAATACCCGCGATAAAGTCGATACCCGCCTCTTTCGCTGCTGCCGCAGCTTCTGCGATGCCGGCCACCGTATCGTGATCGGTCAACGACATGCCGCTGAGCCCGCTCTCTTTGGCCAATGCCACCACCGCCGCCGGCGCAAGCGTGCCGTCGGACGCGGTGGAATGGCAATGAAGATCGACAAATGGCGAAGGCATTATTATCCACGAATGAACATGAATTCACACGAATAATTCAACGCACCAAGTGACGCCAATCTAATCGGCCTGCATCTCCAAAGTTGATCAACAGACCAACCCGATAACCAGTTGCCTTGAGATAATTCAGCAACTGAGCATCTTCTCTTCCCAAAAGCTCTTTCATTGCTTTCAATTCCACAAGCAACTGGCCATAACATAATAGGTCCACACAATATTGCTTCTGCAAAATCTGATCCTTGTACCGAACAATCAGAACCTTTTGTGACTCAAAAGGTATGCCTTTTCGCTGAAGTTCGATTTCCATTGCTTCCTGATAAATCGGTTCCAAAAAAACCCGGCACCAAGCTCGTTAAAAACTTCCATCGCCGCACCCACAACGGCATAGACTTCATCCCGCAACAACAAATCAGACCGAACAGAATCTCTTTTATTCGTGTCCATTCGTGTTTATTCGTGGATAAATATTTCTTACGCCTTCAGATAACCGCCTTTTTCGAGGTAGTCGAGAATTTGAGTCGCCGCCGCTTCGGCCGAGGTCGATTCGGTGTCGATAACGATTTCCGCCTTCTCCGGCGCCTCATACGGATCGTCGATACCGGTGAAACCCTTGATCTCGCCCGCGCGGGCTTTCTTGTAGAGGCCTTTCGGATCACGTTTCTCGGCACCAACAAGCGACACGTTGACATACACCTCGATGAACTCGCCCGGCTTGCAATTGGCGCGAACAGCGTCCCGGTCCTTCTTGTATGGACTGATAAAACTCGTGATCGCAATCGCACCCGAATCGGCAAAGAGTTTGGCAACTTCACCAATTCGGCGGATGTTTTCCATTCGATCGTCGGCTGAGAATCCAACACCAAACCGCTTGCCCGCATCGGCGCTGTAGCCGCATTTTTCGGTGAGATCTTTAGGGGCCTTGTTCAGACCGAATCGGATGTTGTCGCCATCCAGTCGATACGCGTGCTTCCTTTTGTGAAGCAGCATTTGCTCGAGGATGCACGCGATGGTGCTTTTGCCCGACGCGCTCAGGCCTGTCATCCAGACGGTAACGCCCTTCTGGTTCAGCAATTGCTCGCGTTCCTGCCGCGAGACCGAGCCTTCGTGCCATGTAATGTTGTTTGACTTCTGTTCTGCCATTGGATTGCCATCACTCCTGTTCGAAAAGCGGCGTGCTGAGATATCGCTCGCCAATGCTGGGCAGGATGACGACGATCATCTTGCCTTTGTTTTCTGGTTTGGCCGCGACTTTTGCAGCAGCGGCCACGTTACCGCCGGAACTGATTCCCGCAAACAGGCCTTCCTGTTTATGAAGTTTGCGTGCCCATTCAAAGGCTTCTTCGTCGGTCACCTGCACGACTTCATCGACCGCCTTGAGATGCAAATTGCCGGGAACAAATCCCGCTCCGATGCCCTGAATCTTGTGACGACCCGGCTTGACGGGTTCATGATGCATCGTCTGCGAAATGACCGGGGAAGCGACGGGTTCGACCGCGATCGCGCGGAAGCTGGGCTTGCGCTGCTTGATGACTTCCGAAACGCCGGTGATCGTTCCGCCCGTGCCGACGCCGGCCACCAGAATATCCACCTTGCCGTCGGTATCCTGCCAGATTTCCTCGCCCGTGGTCTTCTTGTGAATCTCCGGATTGGCTGGATTATCAAACTGCTGGGGCATGAAGCTCTTTTTGTGTCCCTTGAGAATTTCCTCGGCCTTGTTGATCGAACCGCGCATGCCGTCCGCCGCCGGGGTCAGCACGACCTGCGCACCAAGAGCCTTTAGAAGTCTGCGGCGTTCGATACTCATGCTTTCCGGCATGGTGAGAATGAGTTGGTATCCCTTGGCCGCGCAGACAAACGCGAGCGCGATGCCAGTGTTGCCACTGGTGGGTTCGACGATGACCGTTTCATGGTCGATCTTCCCCGCCTTTTCGGCAGCCTCGATCATGGCCACACCAATGCGATCCTTCACACTGGAAAGCGGATTGAAGAATTCGCACTTGGCCAGCACAGTGGCCTGATCCCTGGGAATTATACGATTGATTCGCACGAGGGGTGTGCCGCCCATGGTTTCGGTGATGTCGTTAAAAATTTTACCTTGCGGTTTCAGTGGCATAATTGCTCCTATTTGCGATTTTTGATTTGCGATTTGCAGTTCAATTCCTCAATTGCAAATCGCAATTCTCTTTCATTCGCATTTCACAGCCGACATTGCCGGCGCGCCGGTTCCTGTTTCGATGGGCGCGCCGACGAGGTTGCCCCATTCAGTCCAGCTTCCATCGTAGTTCTTTACGTTCTGTACGCCAAGCAGATACTTGAGTACAAACCATGTGTGGCTGGACCGTTCGCCGATCCGGCAATATGCGATGGTTGGCTTGGCAAAGTCCACGCCAGCTTCATTATAAAGTTTGCGCAATTCTTCGGGCGTTTTGAAGCTGCCATCGTCATTGGCGGCCTTGGACCAGGGAATATTCTTTGCCCCGGGGATATGTCCTGCCCGCTGAGCGGTCTCAGACATTCCCGGCGGCGCGATGATTTTACCGGTAAACTCATCCGGCGAACGAACATCCACCAGATTGATCTTGCCGCTGCGCAAAGTCGCCAACACTTCATCCCGATATGCGCGAATACCCTCATCGCTCGTCGGAATGATGTAATTCGATGGGCCAAATTTAGGCAGATCGGTCGTCATCGGGCGCTTTTCGATTTCCCACAGCTTGCGACCGCCGTTCATCAGCCGAACATCATTATGGCCATGGTACTTGAACTGCCAGAACGCCCACGCCGCGAACCAGTTGTTGTTGTCGCCATAGAGTACGACCGTCTCATCGTTGCTCACTCCACTGCGGCGGCACAACTCGGCAAATGCAGGCGGATCGACCACATCACGCACGATCCGATCCTGCAACTCGGTTTGCCAGTTCCAACCAATGGCATTGCGAATATGACCCTTTGCATAACTGGTCGTATCAACATCGACTTCGATGATCCGCACTTTCGGATCATCAGTGTGTTCCAACACCCAACTTGTGCTGACGAGTGCTTCGGGATGAGCGTAATTGTTCATGGAGGTTTCCTCGGAACTTTATTTTGTTTCAACGATTTCCTGTTTGGCAAACGTTTCGATGGTATCGTCGAGAACCCAGCAGGTCATGTCCAGTGGCTCACCCTTGCCAATTGACACAATGACGTAACTGTAAAATGGCCAGGCGTGCTGGCGGTCGTATTCACTTGGCCTTGCGGGATGATCGGGATGGCTGTGATAAAAGCCAAGGACCAATTTCCCCTCGTTGCCGGCTTTCTGTTCAGCGCGCATCAATTGCTGCGGAGAAATGGAAAAACGATGATATTTTTCCGTCTCATCGAATACATTGGGAACGGCTTCAAGCTCATCAACCACACGACCATCGGGGCCGTCTTTTCCGTAAATAATGCCGCAACATTCATTGGGATAGATGGTCGAGCCTTCGTGCTCGATTTGACGTACAAGCTTGGATGGGAGAAGCAGGTTATTCACGGCCAGTTCTCCGCTTCATAGTTGATTTCATGCCAGAATTCTTCGGAAAGATATTTGGCCGCCGAGTCACAAAATATCGTAACCACCAGCGCATCCGGGGATTGTTCTCGCACGCGCTGGGCAACCTTGATGGCAGCCATCATGTTCGCGCCGGACGATACGCCAACCAGCAGCCCTTCTTCGCGCGCGAGTTTCAATACCATTCGATGAGCGTCTTCGGTGGCGATGGATATTTGATCATCCGCAATCTTTGAATCATAAATTCCCGGCACGAGAGTCGAGGGTAGATGTTTGAGCCCTTCCAAGCCATGCAGCGGGCCATCCGGCTGCATGCTGATGCACTGTATGGCGGGGTTTAGTTCCTTGAGTCGGCGCGACACACCGACAAACGTTCCCGTGGTTCCCAACCCGGTAACAAAATGCGTCACCCGGCCGTCGGTTTGCTGCCATATTTCGTTGGCGGTCGTGTTGTAATGGGCCCGCCAGTTGGATGGATTGTTGTATTGATCGGGATAGAAATATTTATCCGGATTCTTGGCGACCACATCTTTGACATATCGCTGGGCGCCGTCGGTGCCTTCGGTTGGATCGGTAAAAATAATTTCCGCGCCGTAAGCGCGAAGCGACTGCTTGCGTTCTTCGCTCGCGTTTTTCGGCAAGGCAATCGTGACTTTATATCCCCGTTCGGCGGCGATCAGCGCGTAGGCGATGCCGGTGTTGCCGCTGGTGGCATCGATCAGAATTTTGTCCTTGGTAAGCAGCCCCCGCCGTTCGCCGTCCAAAATCATCGCCATCGCCGCACGGTCTTTGACGCTTCCGCCAGGGTTGTACCATTCGGCCTTGGCCATCACACGTGCGGGAGAAACCGACTTGGTGATCCGCTTAAACGACAGCAACGGGGTATTGCCGATCAAATCGAGAACCGACCGACCGATGTTTGTCCCAGATTGATCTGTAGTCGCCTGCATCAATTCCTACTAATGCTAGAGGGAAATAGATAATCGGTCAATTCTCTTTATCTATCTGCTATAGCTGAACTTATGAACCTAAATATCGCGATACGGCCGATCGAGCTCGCGCCGGATCGACGGTTCCCTGCACGATGACGCGCCCATCTCCAAACACCGTCAATACAAATCCAAGTTCATCGAGCGAGCATCGTACCATGTACGGCGTTGTCTGGACTTTGCCTGCAAAACTTAGGCGTTTAGCAGTATCGACAAGATCTAATGTACTGTGAACGGCCTGCACCTGCACCGCGTTGCGACCGCACAACCGCGCTGTCATATCGCGCTGAGGCGAATCGAGAAAGTCGAAGCGGCGTTCGGAACAGGCCGGACAATCCTCACGGCGAGCGTCGCGAATGTCCGTTCGTTGATCGTGATTGGTCCATAAATCAGTACTGACCAATTGGAGATGCAACGCCGATTCATTACCGCTTAGAATTTTGAGCGCAGCGACAGTCTGCATTGCTCCAACCACCGTCGCGACAGGCGACAGAACTCCCGCGATATCGCAAGTCGGCAGGTCTCGGCCATCCGGCGCCTCGGGGAATATGCACCTCAGGCAAGGTCCCTTGCCCGGACGAATGACCATCATTCGCCCTTGCGTGCCGACACAACCGCCATAAATCCAGGGAATGTTCCGCTTGATTGACACATCGTTGATCAGATATCGCGTAAAGACGTTGTCTGTGCCGTCCAAAATCAGATCGATTCCTTCACAAAGCTGTTCGATGTTGTGCGAATCGACATCGACGATGCGCGGGTCGATTGAGATCTGGGAATTGATTTGTCCAAGCCGTCGTTTAGCCGCAATGGCTTTGGGCAGTTGCTCCTTCACGTCATTTTCGTCGAACAAAACCTGCCGTTGAAGGTTGGATAGCTCGACGATATCGCGATCGGCTATTCGGATTCGCCCAACCCCGGCGCGGGCCAATTGCTCGGCAATGGTTGAGCCAAGCGCCCCGCAGCCCACCAGCAAAACGGACGACTTCATCAAGCGTTCCTGCCCGGCTTTGCCGATCTGCGGCAACAGGATTTGGCGATTGTAGCGGTCTATACTCACGTCCGTTATAGTAGTCTCTTTAGACAAGGATCGCACATGGCTTCAGATACACAGGAAATCCTCGGTGCTGCGGAAAAATTGGGACAGCTTGTCGTTCAGCACCCAGCCGTCGCGAAATATCGGGATGCCCAGCGCGCCGTCACGACCGACCCGGAAGCATCTCGCCTCATGGGCGATTTTGGTCGTCAGATCGAAACCCTCGCCAAGCAGGAACAAGCCGGCCAGGGAATCAGCGATGCCCAGCGCCAACAACTCGAAGCCGCCCAGGCACGCATTGCTTCCAACTTGAAAGTCAAAGCCTTGAATCTGGCGGAATTCGAATTCACCGATCTATTGCGCAAGATCAGCCAGACATGGCAAAAGCCGCTCGCTGAAGCTTCCGGCGCTCGTGCTGCGGCACCCGCGCCCGCACGAACCATTCAATAATGGAATAGGGGCCTGTGAATTATTGGCTGCTCAAGACCGAACCTTCGACCTACGGCTGGGACGATCTTGCGCGCGACCGCAAAGCCACCTGGGATGGCGTTGCCAACCCGGTCGCATTGAAACATATCGCCTCGATGAAAAAGGGAGACCTCGCCCTGATCTATCACACGGGCGATGAAAAGGCTGTGGTCGGCATTGCGCAGGTCACTTCGGATTCTTATCCCGATCCCAAAGCCGATGACAAACGTATGGTTGTCGTCGATCTCAAGCCTCAGAAGAAGCTGGCCAAGCCGGTGACGCTGGCTACGATCAAGGCTGATCCGGCTTTCGCGGGCTGGGAATTGGTCCGCATCGGTCGATTGAGTGTCATGCCCGTCCCGCCGGACATGTGGAAGCGCATCGAAAAACTCTCGGGAGGCTGACATGACCGAGTCATCCGGTTTACCGGCAAGCGAACCTGACCGTCCTCACAAACCCGCGGACGATACCGAGGAAGTCTATTACGAAGGCTCACCCCTGCTTCGCGGCAACCTTGGACGGCTCTTCCTCTGCTGGCTCATCGGTCTGATCATCATGGCGGTCCCGTTGATCTGGTATCTATTCCAGGCGCAATGGTTGTGGTGGTGGGCAATTCTCGGCTGTCTCGCTGTGGGGCTGATCATTATCTTCGTTCCCACCCTGACGGCTCGCACAAAGCGTTATCGCATCAGCAATTACCGAATTGACTTTGAACGCGGCCTGCTCTCACGCAATATTGATACCTTGGAACTCTGGCACGTTGAGGACATTTCTTTCCACCAGTCGTTGATCGACCGCATGCTCAAGGTCGGCACGATCACCGTCATCTCCCACGATGAGACCAATCCCAAGCTAGAACTACATGGCATTCCCAACCCCCGACCCCTGTTTGATTCGCTAAAACAGCGGATTATCGCGGTCAAGCGCCAGCGAGGCGTCATCAAGGTCGATCAAGGCTGATCTCTCACGTCGGCGAAGCCAATTGGCCGATAAACAGAATTGGATGGGACGTGTTATCGGTCCCATTCAATGTTATGGCCGCAGACCGGAAGATCGTTTCATTACCGCAACTCCTGGACCTTCGTGCTCGCGCCGCACAGGCGGGCAAGACGGTTGTGCACTGTCATGGCTGCTTTGATATTGTCCATCCGGGGCATATCCACCACCTGCAATACGCCAAATCCCTTGGCGATCTGCTCATCGTATCCGTTAGCACCGACCAACAGGTTAATAAAGGCGTCGATCGGCCTCTCATCCCAGATGACCTTCGTGCCAAATCGCTGGCGGCTCTTGAATGTGTCGATGCCGTCTATCTCAACCAGCATCCGACCGCGGTCGAACTGCTTGATGAATTACGCCCAGACCTTTATGTCAAAGGTCGCGAATATGAACGCAACTTTGACCCTCGCTTCACTGCCGAACGAGAAACTGTTTCTCGCCATGGCGGCCGAGTTGTCTTCAGTTCCAACGACATCGTTTATTCGTCCACCGCACTGATTCGCGGCATGGAACAGGCTGACCCGTTTCATGATGAAAAGCTCCGACGGTTTTGCCATCGCTATGACTTGAATGGCCGAACACTCCAACAACTTTTATATCGCTTCCGAGGCCAGCGGGTCATCGTCATCGGCGACTACATTCTGGACCGCTATCACTTCTGCGATGCCACCGGCGTCGCGGGTGAAGGCCCGATCATGGCGTTGCGAGCGATGGAAGAACAGGACTACGACGGCGGCGGCGCGATCATCGCCAGGCACCTCACTGAACTCGGCGCATCGGCAACGCTGATCACCTCGCTGGCAGATGATGAGATGTCTCATCAGGCTGAGCTCAGACTTCGCAGCGCGGGCGTAACCATAGGCGGTTTACGCAATCGACGACGACTCGTTGCAAAGCATCGTTACCTCGTCGATGAATCAAAGCTCTTTAAGGTGGATGAAGGCACCGCCTCTCCCTTGGATTCGCGCGACGAAGAATTGATGGGCGATCAGGTCCTTGCCGCTGCCGACGGCGCCAGCGCCGTCATCTTCGCTGACTTCGGATACGGCGTCATCACCGGCGGATTGCTTGAACGAATCCTCGCGCCATTGCGATCAACCGTGCCGATTTTGACCGCCGACGTCAGCGGCAAGCAAAGCAATCTCACCCGATTTTCCGGCGTCGATCTGCTCTGTCCGACCGAACGCGAAATACGGGAAACCTTGCACGACTTCTCCAGCGGACTGGGTGCAGTCACCGCAAACCTGCTCGATCGCAGCAAAGCCAGGCAAGCCATCGTCACCCTCGGAAAACAGGGATTGGTGACGTTCGATCGCGCACCGGGCAGTACACCAAACGACCGTTTGCGAAGTGAATATCTCCCGGCCTTGGCGAGTCATTGCGTCGATCCGCTTGGCGCGGGCGATGCATTGCTCGCGGCGGCCAGTTTAACTCTGGCGTCGGGTGGTTCATTGCAAGCGGCTGCGTTGCTTGGATCGATGGCGGCCGCCAATGAAGTGCGCTCGCTGGGCAATATCCCGATCACTTCCGAACGACTCGTACAAGCGATCGTGAATTATGACATTGAACCCGCCGCCACTCGCTTGGCGGGATGAAACTTTGGAGCTGTACCCATGCTTGAATTATCAATTATCCTCCCAACGTGCAATCGTGCCGCCCTTTTGGAACGCTCCCTCGCTTCAATCGAAGCCGGCGTGCGATGCGAACATGAAATCATCGTCGTCGATGGCGCCAGCACCGATCAAACGAAAGACGTTCTGTCGGACGCGCAGCGAAAGCTCGGCGCCAGGCTACAAGTCATACGTGAACCCAAGCGCGAAGGTTTTGTAAAAGCCGCCAATAAGGGTTTCCGCGCTGCGCAAGGTAAAAACATGACCTGGCTCAACGACGATGCTCGTCCATTGCCCGGTTCTCTGGATGCCGCCATCGAGCAACTCGACAGCCAGCCCGACAATGTCGCGTTTGTGGCGATGTTTCACCGATGGAATTCGACAAAGAACGTCGCCTACGAAACCGATCATCGCGGCCGAACCTATCGGCTCTGCCATGTCCGCGGAACACTCTACGCGAATTTCCCAATGGGCCGTCGCGAAACATACGAGCGCCTCGATTACTTCGACGAACGTTTTTACATCTGCGGCGCCGATCCCGATCTTTCGCTCAAGGCGTGGTATTCAGGCATGTCGATCGTCCCCGCAATCGGCGCGATTATCGATCATGACGAGGTTGAAGATGCGCGTCGCGTGGAAGATTCAGCCCAAGCCAAGCACGATAACGATGCCTTGTTCGAAAAATGGGAATTACCCCCACGTAATCCCTATCGCAACGACTTCGATCCAAAAAACCCCTGCACGCTACGCATCCTGCGCGACGTGCTTTGTCACGCGGCCTAACCCATGCAGCCAATAGTCAGCTTTGTCATTTCGACTCACAATCGCCGAGAGGTGCTGCGAAGCACCCTTCGGCGTGTCCAGGAATGCGGCCTTGCGCCAGACCAGTTTGAAGTGCTGGTGGTTGACAACGCCAGTTCCGATTCAACCGCGGTTGCAGTGGCGCGGGAATTTCCTACCGTGCACGTGATGGCATTGGACCGGAACATGGGTCCCTGCTCCAAGAACTTAGCAATTGAAGAAGCGAAGGGCGAGTACATTGTCTTTTTGGACGATGATTCATATCCTCTGCCCGGTTCGATCGAGCGAATGATCTCGCATTTCAGGAATAACGAGACACTGGGCGCTGCGATCTTCACCGTCACCCTTCCCGACGGCAGCCATGAATGCTGTGCTTATCCCGATGTTTTCATCGGCTGCGGCACGGGCTTTCGCAGGCAGGCGCTGGCGGAAGTTGGTGGTTTGCCGACTGACTTTTTCATGGCTGCCGAAGAATACGATCTCTCCCTGCGGCTGCTCGACGCCGGCTGGGATATTCGCAGCTTCAACGACCTGCATGTCATTCACATGAAAACCCCGGCCAGCCGGTCGCCTTGGCGACTCATGCGGCTGGACACGCGAAACAATTTCCTCATCGCGACTCGATACTTCCCGCCGGAATGCACATCCATCTTCACCTGGGATTGGATGGTCCGCTACTACCGCATTGCCGCCAAGCGCAACCAGCGAACCGCGTTTGTCGCGGGGCTTGGGCAGGGAATGATGCGCATGTTCCGCAAGGGACACCGCAAACCCGTCAGCGATGATACGTTTGATCGGTTTGCCAGGGTCACACAAATTCAGGAAGAACTACAAGCCGCCACCGACCAGCTCGGCCTCAAATCGGTCCTGTTCATTGACTACGGTAAAAACATCCTCCCCTATTGGGATGCCGCGATGAACCTGAAACTCGAAATCGTCGGTATTGCCGACCGACGACTACGCGGCTGTGGTAAATATCGCGGCATCCCGGTCATCGGCGACGCTGAAGCGGTTCGACTTCAGTTCGATGCCGCGATCATCACGACATCCTCCCCGGTCCATGCTGCCGAACGCGCCGCACAATGGCGACGGTTCGACCAGCGCCCGGTCCTGGACATCCTGACCACCTACTCCCGCAACAGTGGCGAGGACGAAGACCAGATGCGTCGTGGTCTCGCGGCGTAGATCAAGCTCTGTCCAACAAATAAACCCACAACAAAGCCGTTAGACTCTCGTTCACAACGAAAGCCCAACGGCTCTGCCGTGGGTTATATTTTTTAACCAACGTCCGATTACCGGCGCTGACCCGGCTGGGTCGGCAGTTCACCGAACTGCTGCTCATATCGGCGGATCAACTGCGTCAACGAAGCACTCAACCGCTTGGCGGTTGAATAGCTCATGATCACGCGGTCGGTCACCTTAAACAAAAGCTGCGCCTGTCCACCCTGCGGATTGGGGTTCGGATTGGGCATGTTAAAGCCCATATCGATAATCACCTCGTCGGCGGCGGTGTGAATGCGATAGGCGTTGCTGTAAAGCGTCTTTAGCTCGCGTTCATCCAGAAAAACCTGGACTTGCTGCTGTGGGTCCTGCGTCGTTTGCGGTGGGCTCATGTCCTCTGACATTAACGAATCCTTTCATAAATGAGGGGGGAGTATTGTGTCGGAAACCCTCGTCGTTGACAATATATCGGCGTGAATAAAGAAACACTCATAAAAGAATTGCTGGCTTTTTTGCCTCCCGACCGCGTCCGGACCGATCCGGCTGAACTTTTTGTTTACGAATCCGACGGTTTTACCATCGCCAAAGCCCGACCAGCGGGCGTGGTCTTTCCCGATAACACCGACCAGGTCGTACGAATCGTCGGACTGCTTGCCAAGCATGGCGCTCAAATCGTCCCTCGCGGGTCGGGCACCGGTCTCACCGGCGGGTGCGTCGCGTTCGACAATGGCGTGATCGTCTCCACCGCCAAAATGAACCGCATACTCAAGATCGACCTGCCCAATCGCGTCGCACATGTCGAAGCCGGCGTTCGCAATACCCAACTCAGCGACGCGGTCGCGCTGCTACCCGGTGGAGCGGCTTATCACTTCTCGCCTGACCCTTCCAGCCAGCGCGCCAGCTCGATTGGTGGTAATGCCTCTACCAATGCAGGTGGGATTCACGTCCTCAAAGACTTCGTCACCAGCAATCACATCCTCGGCATGGAAATGGTCCTTGCCGATGGTTCGGTCATCAACGTCGGCGCTCAGAACGGTTGCTACGAAGCCGGCTTTGATCTGCCGGGACTCATCTGCGGTTCGGAAGGCACGTTCGGCATCATCACCAAGCTCTGGGTGCGGTTGATTCCCAAAGCCCGGAGCTTCCGAACCATCGTGGGTATTTTTTCCACGACCAACGATGCGTGTAACACCGTCAGCCGGGTCGTATCCGAAGGTCACCTCCCCGCCGCCATGGAAATGATGGACGGCATGATGGTCCAGGTCGTCAACAATGCGTTTGACATGGGCTTTCCCAAAGATGCCCAAGCCCTCATCCTCGCTGAGATCGACGGCGTCGATGAATTGCTCGATGCCCAGATGCATGAGATCGAAACCATCATGCGCAACAACAACGCCATGAGCATCCAGTCCAGCAGCGACCCGGACACGCGCACCAAACTCTGGAAAGCCCGCAAGCAGGCGTTCGGCGCGGTGGGCCGGATCAGTCCCAGCTATTGCACGCAGGACGCCTGCGTTCCCCGCAGCATGTTGCCGCAGGTGCTCCAGCGCATCGGCGAGATCGCGCGCGAGCATGGCTTGGTCGTCACCAACGTTTTCCATGCCGGCGATGGAAACATCCATCCTCTGTTTTTATATGACGACCAAATTGAAGAGCAGGTTCAAAACACGCTTCACGCCGCCGAGCGCATGCTCGAATACTGCATCGACATCGGCGGAACGCTGACGGGTGAGCATGGCGTAGGCGTGGAAAAGATCGGCCTCATGCCCTACATGTTTGACTCGCCCACCATGGCGCTCTTCCAGAGAATCAAGCGTGCCTTCGACCCCGAAGAACAAATCAACGCCGGCAAGCTATTGCCCAGCGACAAATTAAAAGTGCAACTATTAAACCCGGGACGACACGTACCCCAATAAACAAGTCCCGGTTGGTACTGGCAGTTCACAACGACAATTTTTTACCCCCGCCGCTCCGCAGCGGGTGTCCGCGCCCCAAAACCCACCGCAAGCAGCGGGGCTAAAAATGAATCGCTTCAAACTGACCCATTATCCCACTACGACAGTGTGGCGGATACCGCTGACAGAACTTGCGGCTCAGACTCAAAATTCAAATAAAAAACCCCGTAGGCGTGGGTGTAACCTACGGGGTAAGGAGGGAAGATTCGCTACACTTAATACGATCACCAATGTGACCGGATCGTTATTAATTTGAAATTTTCGACCTTGAACCCTGTCGGTCGGCACTGATGCATTTTCAAATGTGACACGGGCTTTCCAGCCCGTGCTCATGGGCTAAAAACCCATGCACGTTCAAATTGCACCAGTACCTATCGGTCAGACCTGCGACAAAACTTGCTTGACCTTCGGCGTAATCTGAGGCCAAGCCGCGTCGGCCGTCTTGTTGACCGTTACAAAATCGCCTAACAACAACAGGCTTGCGACACCGGGAATCGCAAATAATTGCTCGGCAATCGGATAACCGGTTGCCGCGGCCGCGTTGAAAAAGCTCGTGGGGTTCTGAACGATTGGCCGATCCAAGACAAATTTTACGGCGTTGGGGTTCGGTGTCGCCTGAATCTCTAAAACCCTGAACGCCATCCACCGCATCTCCGGCGGGGAGTATATCAATGGAACAATCGAGTGCTACGAAATGTTGCGCAAAAATCGGTAAAATAGGAAAAATTTTTCGTTTATCCGCCCGATAACCTCGCTGGATTCGCACCTTTCCATCGGTTTCAATCCCTCCATGACTCCAAGCCAAGCCTATGAACAACTCACCAAAGAGGTTCGTGAAATCTCCCTGATGGACTCGATCGGGTCACTTTTGGGCTGGGACCAGGAGACCTACCTGCCCACCAAAGGCACGACCAACCGCGCCGAACAGCAGGCCCTGCTGGCGCGGATGAGCCATGAACGGTTCACCGCCCCGAGGATTGGCGAATTGCTGAGTACATCCCAAGCCGGCGATCTGGCTTGCGACGCAGAATCCGATTCGGCCGCTAACATCAGGGAAATCAAGCGTTTATACGAACGTGCCAACAAGATTCCTGCTGCACTGGTCGAGGAATTGAGTCGCACAGCCGTGCATGCGCAGGCGGCTTGGGTGGTTGCCAAGAGCAGGTCGGAGTTCAAAACCTTTCAGCCCTGGCTGGACAAGATGCTCAAGCTGAAGAGGGAAGAAGCCCAATGCGTCGGCTATGCGAGCAACCCATACGATGCCCTGCTGGATGTTTACGAGCCGGGCGAGACGGCTGCGGGGGTTCAGAAGCTGTTTGATTCGTTTCGCAACCGGCTGGTCGATCTGACCCGCCGAATTGTCGAGTCAGGCCGTAAGGCGCCGGTCGAGCTTCTGGAACGAACCTACCCCATCGCCATGCAGGAAAAACTCGCGCGCGAAGCCGCCCGGGAAGTGGGCTTTGATTTTGAAGCCGGGCGATTGGATCTGACCATTCATCCCTTCTGCTGCACGATCGGGCCCAGCGATGTGCGCATCACCACGCGATACGATGAACGGAACTTTGCCGATGGTTTTTTCAGCGTTCTTCACGAGACCGGCCACGCGCTGTACGAACAAGGCCTGCCGAAAAAAGAGTATTTTGGCCTGCCGCTGGGAGAAGCCATTTCGCTGGGCATCCATGAGAGCCAGTCACGCATGTGGGAAAACCTCGTCGGACGCAGCGCGGCGTTCTGGGACTATTTCTTTCCAAAGGTGCAAGGTGGTTTTGGCAACGTCGTCTCAGTTTTATCCAAAGGCGACTGGCTGTTTGCCATCAACGACGTGCGGCCAAGCCTGATTCGCACGGAAGCGGATCAAACCACATACAACCTGCACGTGATGGTTCGCTTTGAGCTGGAGCAGGCGATGCTTTGCGGCCAGTTCGAAGCGGCCGACGTACCGGCGGCATGGAACGAAAAAATCAAAAGCTATCTCGGCCTGACCGTGCCGGATGATGCGCACGGCTGCCTGCAGGATGTTCACTGGAGCCACGGCTCACTTGGTTATTTCCCGATCTACGCGATGGGCAATCTTTACGCGGCCCAGTTCTTCGAACAGGCGAGAAAAGATGTCGGCGATCTGGATGCGATGTTTGCCAAGGGAGAATTCGCGCCGCTTCTGTCATGGCTGCGCGAAAAAATCCATCGCCACGGCAAGCGATATTCCGCGAGAACTCTTCTAAAGCGCGTGACCGGCCAGGATTTGAACGCCGACGCGTTTATGCGACATCTTGAAACCAATGCTCGCAACTACTATGGCGTATAAATTTACTGCGGAAATGGTCCGCCATAGACTTGCGATACCGATTTTTGCTCGCGCGTCGGGAGGTACGGAATTGCGGCTTTGTAAAGCATGCCGGCGCTGGCGCCGCGGATGATGTAGCCCTCGGCCCAGACATAGCTGTCGATGCCGCGAACGTACAATTCCGCTGAATATGGCGGCGGGTAATCCTTAAATGTCGGAGGCCAGGCGTGACCATGAAAATACGCATCAGGCCATAACTCGGGTTGGTCCGGCGGGTTCAGCCCATCGACCATCAGCGTGTGCGGCTGGTCGTTTTCGCGTTCGAGATAGGCCGAAATGGAATGCGCCGCGGTTCCCGCCGACCACCAGACAAAGCCCAGCTTGCTGCGGCCGGCATCTCGAAAAATCGCGCTGATCATGTCGGTGGCGCGCACACAATCCAGCTTTTTATTTTCAATCGCATCGCGAAGGGTAAACGTCGTGCCGTATTTCGCCGGGGCAAGATAAAACTGATGGGTCCACCGGCACGCCGCCATCAGCGCATCGATATCCGACCCGTGAATATGCTCGGCGGCTTCCATGAGTTCGGGACTATAACGATCCATCCATTCCAGTCCGCCAAACGCATGGCCGCGATAGGTCAGCGTGCCAAGCAGTTGGGTGAGGTTG
>DASZXJ010000012.1:0-1630 GCA_035545895.1 Tepidisphaeraceae bacterium
CGCACGCGGTGCAAATCCGCTCCCGAAGATCCAACGACAAGCCCTCCATGCCACACCTCCAACAGCAGGTGATCGGCTCAGCCTACCGCAGGATAGGTGTACAGTCATCTGAAAACCGCTCTAGCCTTTCCTTCGCCTGACCAGCACGACTATGCTTGGTTCGTGAGCAAGGCTCCAACGCATGTTCTCATTCTGGGCGGCGGATTTGGCGGCGTCTTCACCGCCAAACATCTCGAAAAACTCTTTGCCGGCAATCCCGATGTCCAAATCACACTTGTCAGCCGCGATAATTTCTTTCTGATGACCCCGCTTTTATTCGAAGCCATGACCGGCTCGATTGAATTTCGTCATTGCTCGGTTCCAATTCGCGATTTTTTACGCAGGACGACATTCATCGAAGCCACCGTCGATCAGGTCGATATCGAGAAGCGCATGGTCATTGCCTATGCGTCCGAGGGCGAAGTCTATCGGCTGGAGTTCGATCATCTGGTGCTTGCCTTGGGCGCCAAGACCGATCAGGAACGAATTTCAGGGTCTGAACATGCATTTACATTCAAAGCGCTGGCCGATGCCATTGTGCTGCGCAACCACATCATCGAGCGATTCGAACGCGCCGATGCCGAAATGGATTCGGCCCGGCGAAAACAACTGCTCACGTTCGCTGTGATCGGCGGCGGGCTGGTCGGCATTGAAGTATTCGGCGAATTAACCGCATTCGTCATGGAAATCGTGCGCTACTATCCACATGTCAATCGCGATGAAATTCAATTCCTGGCATTTCACGCAGCCCACCGGATTCTGGAGGAAGTCGATCCCAAACTCGCGGATTATGCGACCAGGGTCCTGCAAAAGCGTCAGGGCGTGTCGCTGCATCTCGGTGAACCGGTGCAGCGCATCGAGCGCGATTGCGTGCACGTGAAATCAGGCTCTTTTGAAGCCGGCACGATCATTCTCGCGGCCGGCATCACGCGAACGCCTGTTGTCGATTCGATTCCGCTTGAAAAAGGCAGGCATGGGCAATTAGCGGTCGATGCCACCATGCGTTCCGCCAAACATCCGGGCGTCTGGGCGCTGGGCGACTGTGCCGCCATCCCCAGGCCTGATGGAAAGCACTATCCGTATCTCGCTCAGCATGCGATGCGCGAGGGCCGATTGCTGGCGCAGAACATCCATGCCGTGATTCAAGGGCGCCCGCCCAAGCCGTTTATTTACGATTCACTGGGCATCATGGGATCGATCGGCCACCACACCGGCTTTGGCCGGATCATGGGCATCCGCGTTCGCGGTTTTGCTGCGTGGTGGATTCGTCGAACTTATTATCTGTTTGTCATGCCGCGCTGGAGCCGGCGAATTCGGATCATCGCCGACTGGACGATGTCGCTGCTCTTCCGGCCGGACATCGTCAAGATCGACATCGCGCGCGAAAACGCGCTCGTTCGTCGCCACGCCCCCGCCGGCACGGCTGTTGATACCGCAAGCTCACGATGAAATTCCCGCGGCGCCTGCTATCATTGAAATTCCGAGCGATTACAAGGACGATGCTTTAGGATTCAATTCGACGCATGCAGCAAGTCACCGTTCAGCAAGCTTTGCAACAGGCGATGCAGTTTCTCCAAGCCGGGCAATACGC